>JBCCWM010000155.1:0-9833 GCA_039193505.1 Pseudomonadota bacterium
CGCCAATGACACCGCCGCCGATGATTGCCGCAGATCCGCTCATCCGCGCTTGGTCAGGTCGAGCGTCGCGCGCACCTCCTCCGGCCCCATCACCCGGGCGCCGAGCCCCTCGATGATCCCGACAGCCCGCTCCACGAGTTGGGCATTCGTCGCAAGAACCCCTTTATCGAGGAAAAGGTTGTCCTCAAGGCCGACCCGCACATGCCCGCCAGCGAGCACCGCAGCCGCCACATAGGGCATCTGGTCCCGCCCGAGACTGAAGGCAGACCAAGTCCAATCCGCCGGAACGGCCCCCACCATCGCGAGAAAAGTGCCGAGGTCGTTGGGCGCCCCCCATCGCACGCCCATGCAGAGCTGCACAAGCGCAGGCGCGGCAAGCGTTCCCTCACCCACAAGCTCCTTTGCAAACCAAAGATGGCCGGTGTCGAACGCTTCGATCTCGGGTTTCACACCGAGCGCTTTCATCTCCGCGCCCATCGCGCGCAGCATGCCGGGCGTGTTGGTCATCACGTAATCGGCTTCGGCAAAGTTCATCGTCCCACAGTCGAGCGTGCAGAGCTCCGGCAGGCAGGCCCGGATGTGCTCGAGCCGCGCCGAGGCCCCAATCATGTCCGTTCCCTCGGACAGCGGCAGCGGCGCCTCGGGCGGACCGAAGACCATATCGCCCCCCATGCCTGCGGTCAGGTTGAGAACCACATCGACCTCCGCCGACCGGATTCGGTCCGTGACCTCGCGGTAGAGATCGAGGCGGCGCGACGGCGCCCCCGTCTCAGGATCGCGCACGTGGCAGTGCACGATTGCCGCGCCCGCCTTCGCCGAATCGATGGCCGAGCGCGCAATGGCCTCGGGGCTCCGCGGCACATGGGCGGAGCGGTCTTGCGTGGCGCCGGAGCCGGTGACCGCACAGGTCACAAACACATTTCGATTGATCGAGAGCGGCATCGCCTACCTCCCCCTCCAGACAGGATCGCGTTTCTCCGCGAATGCGCGCGCACCCTCTTTCTGGTCGTCCGACCGGTAGAGCGTCTCGACTGTCGCGAACTGGCTCTTGGTGATGCGGTTCATGGCATCCTGAAACTTCATGTCCTCCGCCTCGCGCACGATCTCCTTGATTGCCGCCATCACCAGCGGAGGGCCGGAGGCAAGCGCATCAGCCATCGCCCGCGCCTCGGCCATCAACGCGTCCGCTGGGTGGATGTGGTTGATCAGCCCCCAACGCGCGGCCTCCTCCGCCGTCATCCAACGCCCCGTCATCAGCATCTCCATCGCGATGTGGTAGGGGATCCGCTTTGGAAGTTTGACCGAGGCCGCGTCGGCCACAGTCCCGGACCGGATCTCCGGCAGCGCAAAGCTCGCATGCTCCGCCGCGAGAATGATGTCGGCCGACAGCGCCAGCTCCAGCCCGCCGCCGCAGCAGATCCCGTTCACCGCCGCGATCACCGGCTTGTTGAGCGCGCGGAGCTCTTGGAGACCGCCGAAGCCCCCGACGCCGTAATCGCCGTCGACCGAGTCTCCAGCGGCAGCAGCCTTCAGATCCCAGCCGGGGCAAAAGAACTTCTGACCCGCCGCTGTCACAATCGCCACGCGGAGCTCCGGATCGTCGCGAAACGCCGTGAACACCTGCCCCATGACCCGACTGGTGGCGAGGTCGATGGCGTTTGCCTTGGGCCGGTCGAGCGTAACCTCGAGTGTGTGGCCCCGCCGCACCGTCTTGATCGGTGTCTCAGTCACTTGGTCCTCCGGATCAGCGCATCAACGGCCACGGCCCCGTCGACGCCGCAGATGAGCGGGTTGATCTCCACCTCAAGCGGGCGTGCCGCAGCGACATACTCCTGCACGGCCATCACCGCGTCGAGCACCGCGTCAAGATCGGCCGGGGGCGCCCCCCGATACCCGGAAAGCACTTTGGCGATCCGCAGCGAGCCGAGCGCCGTTGCAACCTCCGTGCGCGTCGCGGGCAGGAGGAGGACGGCGCTGTCTGACATAACCTCGGTCAGCACCCCACCCGCTGCGAGGGTCAGAACGTAGCCGTGCGCGGGATC
Source organism: Pseudomonadota bacterium (assembly GCA_039193505.1). Taxonomy (GTDB): domain Bacteria; phylum Pseudomonadota; class Alphaproteobacteria; order Rhodobacterales; family Rhodobacteraceae; genus Algicella. The sequence continues at coordinate 2,043 of JBCCWM010000155.1, forward strand.
AGCCACAACGCCAACAAGAAGCTCCGCGACGCGGTCGGTCACCATCTCCTCGACCAAAAACCGCTCGGCCGCCATCGCCTCAGCAGCGGCTTCCACGGCCCCCGGCGTCGAAAGGGACAGCGCGACCGCTCCCGCCTCGGTCTTGTGTGCCTGGCCGTCGCCCTTGAGGGCCACTGGAAACCTCAGCGACGCCGCGGCCTCGGCCGCCTCTGCGGGCGACGCGGCGCGCGCACCGGCTGGCACAGGAAGCCCCGCGGCCGAAAGGGCGGCCTTGGCCGCGGCCTCGTGCAGGGTCGGGCCCGCGACCTCTCGCGGCGGCAGGATGAGGAGCTCAGCGCCGCTGGACCTCATGCCTGCCGCGATCGACATCGCGGCGACGGCCTCTCCCATACCCGCCAGGGGCACGATCCCGTCGCCGATCAGGCGCTCGGCCACCCCTTCGGGCATCGTTTCCGGCAGCGAGGCAATGATGGCCATCGCCCGCCCGGTGGCCGCCTTGGTTCGCGCAACGGCACCGATCACAGGCTCCCAGGCAAGCGGGTCGCATCGGTCCGACCGCGGCAGGTCGAGGATGACACAGCCCATCGCGAGATCCTCTTGCATCATTGCGGTGAACGTCGCGGTCAGTCTGTCCTCATCACCCCAGACGAACGTGTGGTAGTCGAGCGGGTTCGCGAGCGCCACCATCGGCCCCAGGACATCCCGAAGCGCCCCAGATTGCGCGGGTCTGAGCGATGGGAAGGTGAGCCCTGCGCCCTCCGCCATATCCGCCATCAGACTGGCCTCGCCGCCGGAGCAGGACATCGATGCGATCCGCGCCGAGGGCAGCGGCCCCGTCACATGCAAGAGCTTCAGGGCTTCAAGGAGCACGGGCAACGACCGCGCTTCGCCGATCCCGAGCCGCCGGAAGAGCGCGCTGGCCCCGGCCGCACTCCCCGACAGGGAGGCCGTGTGTGTCACTGTCGCCGCCTGTGCGGCCGCCGACCGACCGATCTTGAGCGCAACCACGGACTTTCCACGCGCCCAAGCCTCCGCCGCCAGCGCTTCGAGCCCTCGGAGATCGTCGATCCCCTCGATATAGAGCCCCACCGCCGTCACCCGCGGGTCGCTCAGGAGCGTGCGCGCAACAGCCGTGAGCCCGGTCTGCGCCTGGTTCCCGACCGTGACGAGATAGGCCAGCGGCACACCCCGCCGCTGCATCGTCATGTTGAGCGCGACGTTCGAGGACTGCATCACCAGGGCCACGCCCCGCTCGACCCGCGCGCAGCCGTGCTGATCGGGCCAGAGCGCAAAGCCATCAAGGCTGTTGATGAAACCGTAGCAGTTCGGACCGAGAACCGTCATCCCCCCCGCCGCCTCAAGGAGGGCCGCTTGCCGTGCTGCCCCGTCCTCGGCTCTTTCGCCGAAGCCCGAGGCAAAGCAGACCGCGCCGCCCGCGCCCCGCGCGGCGAGCACCCGAACCGCCTCGACCGTCGCATCCCGGTTGATCCCGACGAAGGCCGCATCCGGCGCCTCCGGGAGGTCCTCAATCCGGGGAACCGTCGGCACGCCCGCAACGTCCTGTCGGCTCGGATGCACAGCCCAGAGCGGACCGTCGAAGCCGATTTTCCGGCACTGCTCGATCACGCTGGTGCACCACGTTCCGCCCCCGATCACGGCGACAGTTCGCGGTCGGAGCAACCGCTCAAGCATCAGGCGCCGAGCGGTCGCAATAGATCGCGGCTGATGATGTGGCGCTGGATCTCGGATGTGCCGTCCCAGATCCGCTCGACCCGCGCGTCGCGCCAGAACCGCTCAATCGGGAAGTCCGCCATGAGGCCCATGCCGCCGAAGATCTGCAGGCTCTGATCCGTCACCCGCGCGAGCATCTCCGAGGCGTAGAGCTTTGCGCTCGCAATCTCGCGGTTTGCCGGCAGCCCCTGGTCCAGGCGGTCGGCGGCAGCCAGCGTCAGGAGGTCCGCCGCATCGATTTCGGTGATCATGTCGGCGATCTGGAAGCTCACGCCTTGGAACTTTCCGATCTGCTGGCCGAACTGCGTGCGCTCTGCCGAGTAGGCAAGCGCCTGGTCAAAGCAGCGCCGCGCCCGCCCGACACACATCGCAGCGACCGTGAGGCGCGTCGCGTAGAGCCAGGTGTTCATCACATCGAAGCCGCCATCGACCGTGCCGAGAACCTGCGCATCGGGGAGGCGGCAGCCATCGAACTCAAGAATGCTGTTCGCGTAGCCCCGATGGCTGACGGAGGAATAGCCCGGCCGCACCTCGAAGCCCGGTGTGCCGCGATCGACCAGAAAGGTCGTGATCCGCTTCTTCGGCCCTTTGGGTGTCTCGTCGACCCCGGTCGCAACGAAGACGATGAAGAAGTCCGCGTGCTCTGCGCCCGAGATGAAGTGCTTGGTCCCGGAGACCACCCAGTCGCCGCCATCCCTGACGGCGCTGCAGCTCATGCCGCGCACATCCGACCCCGCGCCGGGCTCAGTCATGGCGAGCGCATCCATCCGCTCCCCTCGGACGGCGGGGAGCAAGTACCGCTCCCGCTGCTCCCCTTCGCACGCCATCAGAATGTTCTGAGGCCGCCCGAAGAAGTGCGTCAGTGCCATCGAGCCGCGGCCGAGCTCACGCTCAACAAGGGTGAACTCGAGATGTGAGAGACCGGCGCCCCCGACATCCTCGGGAAAGTTGCACGCATAAAACCCAAGCTCGAGGCATTTGCGCTTGATCTCGGCGGCGACGTCATCGGGCACCGCGCCCGTGCGCTCGACCGCCGCCTCGAAAGGGTAGATCTCGCGTTCGACAAAGCTCCGCACGGTCGAGACGATCATCTCTTGCTCGTCGGTCAGCGTGAAGCGCATGGATCTCTCCCCGTGTTTCTGCCTCCGGTATCACGCGAACCTCCTACACAAAACACGCGGCGTGGTGCGGAAGACCACATGTGTTCGGTCGCCCGAGCCATCGTTGGCCTCGCGGAGCGTCGAGAGATCCACTACGCTCTCCGAAACGGCGCCAAGCCCGCGCCCGGCCGTAAGACGACAGACCACCGCCGACATGACGTTTGCATTGCCCAAAGCCGCACCGCACCTGACCGAAAGCCGGGCCACGTGCACTTGAAACTCCGCCATCTTGCGGTGTTTCGCGCCGTTATGGAGGAGGGCTCCGTCTCAAAGGCGGCCACTCGGCTGGGGCTGACGCAGCCCGCAGTCAGCATGGCCCTGACCAAGTTGGAGGAGCTTGTCGGATACTCCCTCTTCGACCGGGCCAAGGGCTCCTTCGTGCCAAAGCCCGAGGCGCGCGACTTGCAGGCCGATGCCGAGCTCGCGATCCTCGCCTTTGAGAGTTTCGAGATGAAGGCCGAGCTCATCGGTCGGCGCACCAACGGATTGGTCCGGGTCGGCGCCATCGGCTCGGCCGCGGCAAACTTCCTGCCCGATGTGATCTCTCGTTTCACCGAAGGCGTTCCAGGCGTCGAGGTCCATCTCCAAGTGCGCTCCTCCGCCCAGATCACCGAGCTGGTCGCCGCGCAGCAGATCGACATCGGCCTCGTCGAGGGACCGGTCGCCGCCGCCAGCATCGCCGAGCGTCCCTACCGGATCCCGTGCGTCTGCATCATGAAGGCAAGCGATCCAGTTGCGAGCGTGACCCAAGTCACCCCGCGCACCCTGTCCGAGGTACGGTTGATCTCGGTCTTCCAAGACCATCCGCTCGACCGGCAGATCCGCAGCGCGTTCGATGAGGCCGGGCTCACCTGGCGCTCGGACGTGCGCTCGAACTTTTTCTCGATCATGCGCAATCTGGTGTCGCGCGGCGCGGGCGTTGCAATCGTCGACGCACTGAACGGCTGCGCAGATCTGAACGACGGTGTCGTCTGGCGCCCCTTCGCGCCGCAGCTCACCTATGAACTCGCCGTGATCACCCACGCGACCGCGCCACTCAGGGCACCGGCCGCGCAGTTTCTGACGACAACCGAAGCACTGCTGAGCCTCGCCTGCAGTCTGCCACCGCGACCGTGAGGCGCGGGGACCTCATCGGGCATGCTCTCACGCGGAACGCGCCGCGCTCTCCCACCGAGGAGAGGCCGGAGGGGTCGGACGCCTAGAGCTCCCGCCAGAGCACTTTGCCAGCGCCGGAACGTGGCAGCGCCTCGCGGAACTCAAAGCGTTGGGGCACTTTGTAGCGGGCCATCCGCGCGCGACACCACGCCGTCAACCCGGCGGGCGTCGGACCCGGCCGCGGAACCAGCACAGCGCGCACGGCCTCGCCAGTGCGGGGATCGGGATCTGCGACCACGCAGGCCTCGGCGATCTCTGGGTGACCATGGAGGATGGCCTCGACCTCAGCCGGCCAGACTTTGAGACCCCCAACATTGATCATCCGCTTCAACCGATCGACGAAGGTGAAAAACCCGTCCTCGTCCATCTGTCCGATGTCGCCGGTCCTAAAAAAGCGCTTGCCCGCAATCTCGAGGAACGCAGCCGCCGTCTCCTCCAGCCACTGCCAGTAGCCCGCAAAGACCTGCGGCGCGTGGACAACGATCTCTCCTGCAAACCCGGGGGCGAGCTCCTCCAACGTGTCAGGGTGCACGATCCGCGCGTCGACATCGAAGATCGGGATGCCGAGGCACTGGGGGCGGGGCGTCTGCGGCGGGTTGATGAGGATGGGTGCCATCGTCTCGGTCAGACCGTAGGCCTCAATGTAGGGAAGCCCGATCAGGTCGGCCATTTTGCGCGCGACGTCCTGCGGCATCTGAGCACCGCCGCCGCCCAGGGCCTTCAGCGACGAGAGGTCGCCCGCCGCAATCCCCGGCAGTGCCAGAAAGTCGATCATCATCGTTGTGATCGAACGCCGGTGTTCGATCTCTTCGCGCTCCATCAGGTCTGCCGCCACGCCGGCGTTCCAGCGCGTCATCAGCGTGGCCGTCGCCGCCATGCGGATCGGCAGGTTCATCGAATGCTGCATCCCCGTCACATGGCAAAACGGCAGCGTGGCGAGAACGCGCGCCCCCTCCGCCACCCCGATCCAGAGCGGATAGGCTTGGATCACCGCATTGACGCTGGCGTGAGTGTGGAGGCAGCCCTTCGGCTGACCGGTCGTGCCGGAGCTGTAGGGGATGATGCACCAGTCCTCTGGCCCGCGGTCGTGATGCGGCGCGTCGCGGGGATCGGAGAGCGCGTCGCGCCAGGGCACACCAGGCGCAAGCGCTTCGGACGCGATCAGCTCCCGCGGCAGATCCAGATCGGTGTCGGGGTCGATTTCGTGCCGGTAGTGCGCGTGGACGAGGTGCGGCCGGCCGGCATCCTCCCAGTTCGCCGACACCTCGGGCGCGCGCTCCGTCCCGTAGAGCAGGGCGACGGCGCCGGCATCCCGAAGCACGTAGGCGAGCTCATCGCGCAAGCACATCGGATTGATCGGCACGATCACCGCATTCGCCGCGAGGATCGCGTAGTAGGCCACCACAAATTGCGGCGCGTTCTGCATGTAGAGCGCGACACGGTCCCCCGCCCGAACGCCGGCACCGCTCAAATGCGCTGCCAGACGCTCCACTTGCGCGGACAGATCCGCTAAGCGCGTCCGGCGGCCATAGTAGACGAGCGCGTCCCGATCGGGCGCACGCTCGACCGCGCGACGAAGGTTGTCGTAGACCGACCCTTCGGGCGGCGGCAGGGTCTCCGGCAGACCGGGGGGCCAGACTGCGCGGTGTAGCATCAGGCCTTCGGCAACTGGTTCCCGGCGAGGAGGTTCAGCTTCGGGTTCTGGGCATATTTCTGGCAGAGCCGCTCACACCCCTCGTAAGTCGCGTCGAACGGCCCGGCCTGCCACCCCGTCAGCTGCAACACCACGCCGTTGCCGGTCTTGGGCCCGGCGAGCGCCTCCTGATAGTCGGCATCCGCCATTTCGGTCTTGTCGAGCTTCACGCCCTTCGCCTCCAACTCGGCCACGTACTCCTCGATGTCGTCAATCTCGAGGCCAATGTGCTGGATGCCGTTGCCGTGTTTCTCAACGAACTTTGAGATGAAGCTCTCGGGATCATCGCTCGAGATGAAGCTCATGATGCTGACGCCAAACCGAACGCAGGCCCCCTTGTAGCGGTCCTCGATCGACTCGAACTCCATCATCATCTCGCCGCCGAGCGTGTTGATGGCGTTGTCGAGCGCGGCCGGCAGGTCTTTGACGGCGAAGGCGATGTGGTTGATTGCGGTGATTTTGGCCACGGTCAGGGCATCCTTTGTCGGCAGCGGGGGCGGCGTCAGGCGGCCGACCCATGGAACAGCGTGTGGGGACACATGCCCTGGCGCTTCGGCAGGAACGGCATCTCGCTGACATCCGCCCATCGAGGACCCGACCAGGTCTCAACGCTGAGGCGTGTGCCAGGCTCGGCAAGGTGGGCCGGCACGAGCCCAATTCCGATGTTGCGCCCGAGACGGGGAGAGAAGGCGAGGCTCGTCAGCCGGCCCGCCGGCCGGTCACCGAAGGTCATCGGCCAAGGGTCCTCGTTCGGATCGAGGGCGTCGCCCCCGACCACAAGGCCCACGATCCGGCGGGCGGGCGGCGCGTCCGCCAACCGCTCGAGCGCGGCACGGCCCATGAAGTCGGGCGTCGTCTCAAGCTCCACCAGATGGCCGAAGCCGGCTTCGAAGGGCGTCTCCTCCATCGTCATGTCGACGCCCCAGGACAGAATACCGGCCTCGATCCGCCGCGCTTGGTTCACGGCCCCCGGCGCCACCTGACAGTCGCGCCCTGCGTCGAGAAGCGCATCGAAGAGCGCGTCTCCCTGCTCGGCGTGGGGCAGGTAGATCTCATACCCGAACTCCCCGCTCCACCCCGTGTGCGATATCCAGAGCGTCCGCCCCTCGAACTCCGCTTCCATCAGCCGGAAGTACTTCAGATCGAGGATGTCGGTCCCTTCAGGGTCACCATCAGCCGCGGCGACTTCGGCCCCTGCACCTGGATGACCGAGACGCCGGCATCCCGGATCTCGACCTGGAACGGCATATGCGCCGCAATCGCGCGCGCCCAAAGCTCGAGATCGCAGTCGGAGGTCGAGAGCCAGAACCGATCCTCGGCGAGCCTCAGGATGATCGGATCGCTCACGATCCCGCCCGCGGCCGACGTGATGAGTGCGTACTTACACTGCCCCAACATCACAGCGCGCCATGTTCCGGGGCGTGAGATACTGCACGAAGGCCGCCGCATCGGGCCCCGAGACCTCCACTTGCCGCTCGCCCATGACAGGCCAGATCGCCACACGCTCCGTCACTTGGCGATACTCCTCCGCGGGGGAGGAGAACGTGCTTGAGATGAATGTCCGATTGTAGACCGAGAAGGTCCGGCACCCATGCCGCCATGCCGCTTCGAAAAAGGCCCCTTTGCGGATCCGGGGCTGAAACGAGATCGACGCCCCCCGATGCTGGATCATCGTCATGTCAGAGGTCCTCCGGCACGTGGCGCCCGGGCGGGGGGCGCATATCCTGGTCTGGCGTTTCAAGGTTCGCTCTCGTTCAAATTGCGGACGAACTCATCTCCCAAGCGTGAGTGTAAAGCCTCCGCCGAGCGGTCGAAAATCAATAATGGCTTAGGTGTTTGATCCCACGGTTTGATGGTGCGATCCATTCGGAGGAATGGAAGGAAGCGCTATGGGACAGATAGGTCATGGCTGCGCCACGACCGCGCACGCCGTCAGAGCGGCGATACAGCGATCGCAAGCTTCGACCGCGGAGCTGAGCCGGGAGGTGGGCATCAACCCGAAGACGGTCGCAAAGGGGCGGAAGCGGCAGTCTGTCGAGGATCTGAAGACCG
>JBCCWM010000156.1:0-9827 GCA_039193505.1 Pseudomonadota bacterium
GCCGCTTCGTCCTCCTCGCCTTCGGCGGTGGGCGGTGGGAGAGCCCGGACGAAGCCTGGCACATGGCCGGCACGCTCGGCGCGAAAGGCGTGCCGAACCGGGTCGACGCATGGGGCCCGGAATGGGACCATGACTGGCCGACCTGGCGAGAGATGTTGCCCCACTATCTCCGCGAGTTGACTGGGTGAGGGCGTGAGAAGGCTTCCCCGATGAACATCCTCTTCCTCGAACCTGCCTTTCCGTCGAACCAACGTGCCTTTGTCCGCGCCCTTCGCGAAATCGGCGCGAACGTCATGGGGATCGGCGAGCGGCCCTACGAGTGGCTTGATGACGAGGTCAAATCCTGGCTCGGCGGCTACTGGCAAATCCAAAGCGTCACCGATGAGCCGCATCTCGAATGGGCGGTCCGCGAGGCGCAGCGCCATCACTGGATCGATCGACTGGAGGCGACCGTCGAGGCGCATATCCTCCCCGCGGCCCATGTGCGGGAGCGGACCGGCATTCCCGGGATCAGCCCGCGGACGGCGTTTCTCTGCCGCGACAAGATCGCGATGAAAGATGTCCTCCGCCGTGCAGGCGTTCCCACTGCCGCCTCCGCCGGCGTCTCGAGCTGGGCAGAGGCGGATGCGTTCGCCCGCGAGGTCGGCTTTCCGGTGATCCTGAAGCCCCGCGATGCCGCCGGGGCCGCCGGCACATATCGGGCAGACACGCCCCAGGAGCTCGAGGCGGTCCTGCGCCAAAGCGGTGTCGCCGACGGCGCGCCCGCCGCGATGGAGGAGTTCGTGGAGGGCCACGAAGCCTTCTACGACACGCTGACAGTTGCGGGCCGGGTCGAGATCGACTTCATCAGTCACTACCACCCGAACGTGCTCGAGGCGATGCGGACCCGATGGATCTCGCCCCAGATCGTGGCGACGAACCGGATGGACGCACCGGCCTATGCTGAAGTCAAAGACATGGGGCGGCGCGTGATCGACGCGCTCGGCATCACAACGGCCGCCACGCATATGGAGTGGTTCTTCGGTCCCAAAGGTCTCAAGTTTTCCGAGATCGGCTGTCGCCCGCCAGGCGTCGGGCAATGGGACAGCTACGCGGCAGCAGGCAGTTTCGACATCTATCGCGCCTGGGCGGAGGCGGTCTGCCACCTCTACACAGATCTTCGCCCGAGCCGCGGACATGCGGCGGGCATCGTCGCCCTCCGGCCGGAGCGGGATGGTCGCATTGCGGGCTATTCCGGGACAGATCGGTTCTTTGAGCGTCACGGTCACCTGGTCGTGGGCCAGCACTTCCCTGAGCCTGGAACGCCCACCCAAGGCGTTGAGGCCGGCTACATGGCCAATTCTTGGCTGAGGCTCCGCCATCCCGACGTCGACACCCTTCGGGCAATTCTGACGGAGGCGGGCGAGCAGATCACCGTGCACGCCCGCTAGCATGGACCCGGCCGACCTCGGCCCGCTCGCGCTCGCCCTGCTCCTTCTGACGAGTTTCGCAGGGTCCTTTCTGACGGCCGCGGCGGGGATTGGCGGAGGTGTCCTGCTCCTTGCGGTGATGGCCTCGATCGTGCCGCCGGCCGCCCTCATCCCCGTGCACGGCGTGGTGCAACTCGGCTCGAACGCGGGACGCGCGGTGCTGCTTCGCTCTCATATCCGGCGGGAGGTGGTGCCGGCGTTTCTGGCGGGGGCGGCCGCTGGCGCGGCGCTCGGCGGAGCACTGGCCGTGGAGCTGCCGACGGGCATCCTCAGGATCTCCGTCGGCCTTTTCGTCTTGTGGTCGCTCTATGCGCGGCCACCGGCCTGGATCGGGCGTTCCGGTGCCCTGGCCGGCGTTGTCTCGGGCGGACTGACGATGTTTGTGGGGGCGACTGGGCCATTTGTCGCCGCCTACTTGAAGCTCCGCGCGCTGCCGCGCCACGCCCATGTGGCGACGCACACAGCGCTGATGACCGCGCAACACGCGGTCAAGATCGGGGTCTTCGCCCTTCTTGGCTTTGCCTTCGGTCCCTGGATCCCGCTCGCCGCTGCAATGATCGCCGTGGGCTTTCTGGGAACAGTGGCGGGACGCCGCGTCCTCGACCGGCTCTCGGAGCGCGGTTTTAGCCTGGCGCTCACCACGGTTCTCACACTCTTGGCGCTCCGCCTCCTGTGGCTCGGGGTCAGCGACCTCTAGAACGCAGGCTCGAAGGCGCGCCCCGTCGCATTAGGTCCCTCTTCAAACAGCTGAGTGGCCCGATGAACGACCAGATCGAGAGAGGCTTTCACCCCGCAGTTGCCCGCTGGTTCGGCGAAGTCTTCGGCACGCCGACCGAGGTTCAGACGCGCGGCTGGGCCGCGATCCGGGAGGGGGGTCATGTCCTGATTGCCGCGCCCACGGGCTCCGGCAAGACGCTCGCGGCCTTTCTTGCGGCCATCGACGCGCTGGTCCAACAGGCGGAGGACGTAGATCTCGGCGCGGCCACGCGGATCGTCTATGTCTCGCCGCTCAAAGCGCTTGGCAAAGATGTCGCCCAGAACCTCGACGGCCCGCTTGCCGGCATCCGGGAGGCCGGAGGCGCCGCGATCACAACGGCGCTTCGCACCGGCGACACGAGCCAGACGGATCGCGCGCGGATGCTCCGCCGCCCGCCCCACATCCTGGTGACAACGCCCGAGGGGCTCTATGCGCTGGTGACGTCCGCTGGCGGGCGGGGCATGCTCGGCACGGTGGAGACAGTGATCGTCGACGAGATCCATGCACTTGCGCCTGACCGCCGCGGAGCGCATCTGGCGCTGACGCTTGAGCGGCTTGATGCGCTGGTGCAGCGGCCTGTGCAGCGGATCGGCCTCTCGGCGACGCAAAAGCCCCTTGCGCGGGTCGGCGATTTTTTGACCGGCGGTGGGCCCTGCCGGATCGTGGATGCGACGCGGCCCCAACCGCGCGACCTCAGGATTGAGCTCCCCGACGCGCCGCTCGGTGCGCTCCTCCCAGGCGAGGTGATGGAGGATGTCTACGACAGTATTGCCGCCGAGATCGCCGCGCACCGCACCACCATTGTCTTCGTCAACGCCAGGCGCCAATGCGAGCGTGTGGCGCATGCGCTCTCCGAGCGGCTCGGCAAGGAGGCGGTGGCGGCGCATCACGGCTCCCTCTCGCTGCCGCTCCGCACGCATGCCGAGGCGCGGCTGAAGGCCGGGGACCTCCAAGCGCTCGTCGCCACGGCCTCGCTCGAGCTCGGGATCGACATCGGAGCGGTGGATCTGGTGATCCAGCTCGGCTCCGTCAAACGCATCGCGACGTTTCTCCAGCGTGTGGGCCGCGCCAATCACCACCGCGGCGGTGTGCCCAAGGGCCGGCTCTGGCCGCTCTCCAGAGATGAGCTGATTGAGGCGGTCGCGCTCTTCGAGGCGGTGGATGCGGGCTCGCTTGACCAGACCGAAATCCCCGACCACCCCCTCGACGTGCTTGCGCAGCAGATGGTTGCGGCGGCAGTGTCGGAGACCTGGGATGTTGAGCGCCTGTTTGCCCTCGTCCGCCGGGCCTGGCCTTACCGCGCGCTGCCCCGGGCCGATTTCGACGCCGTGCTCACGATGCTCGCAGAGGGCTTCCCGACGGAGCGGGGGCGGCGGGGGATCCTGATCTCCTGGGACCGAGTGGGGGGAACCGTGACCGCGAGGAAGGGCGCCAAGATGCTCGCCCTCACCAATGGCGGGACCATCCCCGACAGCGGCGACTACACAGTCAGGCTGGAGCCGCAAGGTGTCACCGTCGGCGCCATCGCCGAGGATTTTGCAATCCACCAGCTTCCGGGCCATGTGATCCAGCTCGGGTCGGGGAGCTGGCGGATCCGCCAAGTGAGCGCAGGCGAGGTCCGCGTCGAAGCGGCGCCGGGAGAAGCGCCCTATATGCCCGTCTGGTTCGGCGAGCAGCCGGCGCGGAGCGCCGCGCTCTCGACGGCGGTCAGCGCCCTGCGGATGGAGGGCGTGGGGCCCCGACCCTGGCTTTCGGAGGAGGGCGCGCGGGCGCTCGGCAGCTACCTTGCGGCCGGGGCCGAGGCCCTTGGCGCCATGCCCAGTGCCCATTGCCTCGTGTTGGAGCGGTTTTCGGACCTCGCCGGGGACACGCAGATCGTTGTCCACGCGCCCCTCGGGGCGCGCATCAACCGCGCGCTGGCCCTGGCCCTGCGCCGCAGCCTCGGCACCCGTCTCGGTGTGGAGCTGCAGGCCGCTGCGATCGACGACGCAATCCTTGTCTCGCTCCCGGGGCAGCCGGAGCTCCGCCTCGATGGTCTTCTAGACGCGATCGGGGCGGAGGATCTGTCGGTGGCACTGACCGCGGCGGTGCTCGAGGCTCCGATGTTCATGATCCGCTGGCGCTGGGCCGCGGCGCGGGCGCTCGCCGTGCCCCGGATGCGCGGCGGGCGGCGGGTGCCGCCCCACATCCAGCGCACCGACGCGGAGGAGCTTCTGATGACGGCCCTCCCCGGGCGCGGTGGGCAGGCACTGATCCGCCGCGATGGGCGTCAGGGCGGCTTGAAGCGCCCGGGGCCCGCTCCGGCGACGGGCACGCCGCGCGACCACCCGTTGGTGCAGCAGACGCTGGCCGACTGCCTCCACGAGACAATGGATCTGGCGGGTTTGGAGACGCTCTTTTCTGGGATCGCCGCTGGCGAGATCCGGGTGGTGACAGCGGAGCGGCTGACGCCGTCGCCCTTTGCGATGGCGGTCTTGGCGGCAAAGCCGCCGGCGTTTCTCGACGATGCACCTCTCATGGACCGACGGGCGCGGAATGCTCGCAGGGGGCCCGGCCATCTGGAGGTCGACGCGGGCCTCGCCGTCGATCCGGACGCCGTCCGGCGGGTGCGGGCGGAGCTCGTGCCTGAGCTGCCGACCGAAGAGGATGTCGCCACGCACCTGTCGCTCGCCGGTGTCCTGACAGCGGAGGAGGGTGCGCTGCATGGGGCGGCGCTGAGCGCCCTCGAATCGGCTGGTCGCGCGCTTCGCGTGGGGAAACACTGGATTGCCGCAGAGCGCGCGGGCCTTGCCGCGGTGGCCCTTCCCGCCGCGCGCGGGATCGGAAAGGGCGCCGACCTTTCGCCCGAAGAGGCCCTCGCGGAGCTTCTCGCGGGCCGCCTTGAGACCTCAGGGCCGGTGACGCCCGCCGACATTGCGCGGGATCTTCACCTGGAGGAGGGGGTGGCGGCCGCAGCGCTGCGCCGCCTCGAAGAGGCGGGCGCCTTGATCTCGGGCCACCACGACCCCGACCGGGCCGATGCCAGAACGTGGACGGACCGGCGCGTTCTGGCCCGGATCGAGCGGCTGACCCGCAACCGGCTCCGCGCCGAGATCGAGCCTGTCAGCCTTGAGACCTACACGCGGTTTCTCCTGCGCTGGCAGGGTCTGACCGGGGAGAGGGCGGAGGGGGTCGAAGCGCTGGCCAAAGTGCTGGAACGGCTCGACGGGTTGGAGCTGCCTGCGGCGGTCTGGGAGGCGGAGGTCCTGCCGAGCCGGGTCGCGCGCTACGATCTCGACGATCTCGATGCACTCTGCCTCTCGGGTCGGGTCGGATGGGGGCGGCTCTCGCGGCCCGAGGGCGCGCGTCCGGCCCTCTCGCGCGCGATGCCGATCGCGCTGTTCGGCGCGGAGAGCCTCGAGGCCTGGACGCGGCTCCGCGCGCCGCAGCCCGTGCCTGGGCTGTCTCCGCCGGGCGAGAAGCTGCTGGCGGCCGTCGGGGGCCAGGGCGCCTCCTTCATTGCTGCGATCGAGCGCTCCGTCCGCCTCCTCCGCGCGGAAACCGAGGCCGGTTTGATGGAGCTTGTGGCCGCGGGGCACCTTACCGCTGACAGCTTTGCGGGCTTCCGCGCGCTTCTTGCCAAGCCGGGGCGGCGCGCCTCACGTCTCGAGATGATCGGACGGTCGAATTCCGGGCGGTGGTCGCTTTTGCCGGGACCTGGTGCCTCAGACCCCGTGACCCGCGCCTCGGATGTGGAGGCCTATGCCCGCGCGCTTCTCAAGCGGTGGGGCGTGGTCGTCCGGGCCGTCGTCGCGCGGGAGGGCGGCCCGGTGCCTTGGGTTGAGGTCTTGCGCGTGCTCCGCCGCCTTGAGGCCCGTGGCGAGGCCCGCGGGGGCTACTTCGTCTCCGGCGCGGGGGGCGAGCACTTCGCCCACCCCGATGCCGTGGCGATGCTGCGCGCTGTCCGCGACGAGCGGGGGCAGACGGCCCTGGGCGACGCGGTGGCCATTTCTGCCGCCGATCCCCTCAACCTCTCGGGGGTCCTGACGCCGGGGCCGCGGATCCCGGCGCGCCAAGACACGCGGATCCTCCTCCGCGACGGTGTGCCGGTGGCCGTCAGCGAGCGGGGCAAGACTGTGCCACTTGGCGACACACCGCCCTCGCCCGAGGAGCGGACGCTCCTGACCCGCAGCCCCGCCCCCGCCGCTCTGGCTGTCTACGGTTGAGCCTGCCGGCCTCAGGGCGCCGGCGGAAACTGGATCACAAATCGTGCCCCGGGCGACGCGTCGTCGAGACGGATCTCCGCGCCATGCGCCTCGAGGAGGTTCGACGTGATGGTCAAACCGAGCCCCGTGCCACCTGTGCCTCGGCGCGTCGTGAAAAACGCATCGAAGATCTTGTCCCTGTTCCCGGGCGCAATGCCCGGGCCGTCATCGGCAATGACGAGGGTGGCGCCGGTGGGACTGTCCGCCGCCGTGAGCGTGACCCGTCCCGAGCCGTGCGCTGCCGCATTCGACAGTAGCTGGGACAGAACGATCTCAAGCCCCTCACGCGAGAGCGGAAGGGGCGTCCTCGGGCCAACCACGGTGATCTCGAGACCCTCATGAGCCGCCCCAAGAGCGGCGAGTGTCGTCGTCCCGCGGTGCACGGGCTCCCGCGCCGCGACAATGCGCCTGAGGGCGGCGAGGCCCGCGTCGAGCTCGACTGCGGCCCCCTCGATCTCACTCGCCAGGCGGTGTGCGGCAGGCGTGAGCCCTGGCTCCTCCCCCAAAAGCTCGGCGGCCGCCCGGACAGCCGCCACGGGTCCCTTCAGCTCGTGCGTGGCGTGGTCGGCAAAGCTCCGAACGGCAGTCTCTCGGCGCTGGAGCGTGTCGGCCATGTCGAGGACGACGAGACCCAGATCGCGCAGCTCCCGCGTTCCGTACTGGCGCAGTGGGGTCACCCGCGTCCGCGGATCGGTGCGAAGCGCCGCGGCCCGCGCTCCGAGCGCGGAAATCGGCCCGAGGAGCAGCCGCACGAGAAGCGCCGCGAGCCCGAGCGTCGCAGCGAGGGTCGCGCCGGCAATCAGCACGGCTGCCGCACCGAACCCGATCTGTGGTTCAAGAAGGCGAAGCGCAAAGAGCCCCGCAAGCGACAGACCAAGCGTTCCGGCCAGCGCGCCCCCGAGAACCAGGGCGAGAGGAGGGCGCCACTTCCGCCCTAGCCGGCGCATGGACCCATCCGGAGCCCGACACCGTGCACAGTCTCGATCGCATCGACGCAGCCGGCTTCCGCCAGTTTGCGGCGCAGGTTCCGCAGATGGCTGTCGAGCGTCCGGTCCGAGACCTGGCTGCCCGCGCCCCACACCGCCGCGACCAGGCTTGCGCGGGAGACGACGCGCTCAGGTGTCGCGGCAATGGCTGCGATAAGCGCCATCTCGGTCGCCGTCAGGGGCGCAAGCGTGTCGCCAACACGGCACTCATGTGCGCTTGGGTCGATTGTCAGGATCCCACGTTGCAGCGCGCGTGCCCCCGTCCCTTGCGTGCGTTTCAGGATCGCTCGGATGCGTGCGGTCAGCTCGCGCGGTGAGAACGGCTTTGTCACATAGTCGTCCGCGCCGAGCTCGAGGCCCAGTATTCGGTCGATCTCGCCGTCTCGAGCCGTGAGAAACAGGATCGGCACGTCCGAGCGCAGACGGATCCGCCGACAAACCTCGAGCCCGTCGAGCTCCGGCAATCCGACATCGAGGACGATCAGGTCCGGAGCCTCCCGTGCGGCATGGGTCAGGGCCTCGCCCCCATGCGCAGCGGTCACGACTGACGCGCCCTCACGCTCGAGGGCGAGGCGCACGAGGTCTCGCAGGCGCGGATCGTCATCCGCGACAAGTATTTTCATCGGTGTTCTCCTCGCCCGGCCTAACGGGTCAGCGCCAGCGCCTTGAGACTGGCCTCAACCCGCCACGTGCGAAAGCCCCATTCGCGCCGGTGCTCCGCCCGCGGCAATCGCGCTCGGCACCACAGCCCTGCCGCCTCGGAAGTTGGGGTAATGTGCAGAGGTAGGCCATGTCCGGCGGGCCAGTCCTGACGCGCTGCTGGATCGGGACGAGGAGCGGTTGATTGGGCCACCTATGCCAGCCCGGGAGAGGAGAGCTGGCAGGGCGCGACCGGATCTGGTGTCTTGGGGCAGATCCAGAACTCCGCCCGCTGCCGTTGCCTCAGCCGTGTGTCCGGCGGGCTTGCGCGGGGTCTGCTCGGTCTCGAGGCGGAGAAGTATGGGGACGGGTGGTGTGTCTGGCCGTCTCGACGCTGCTGTCCAACCAACGTGGCAGCTCTTGCCGAGCATCTTGGCCACAAAGCAGGGGCGATGCGCATCTGGGTCCCAACCCGCCAAGGCGAGGGACAACCGCGTGACCATCAGGACCAATTGAAAGTGGTCGATGATGCACTGGCCGCCGCGGCCCAGGGCGGTGCATCGGCAGACAACGAAGCGTTGAAGCCGGACCTCTCCGATCAAGAGCGGAATAGAACTCTCCTCCGGTGCACGCGGTGTTGACGGCGTGTAATGTCGCGCCGCGCGTCTCCGCGACAGCTCGTCAACAGCCGAAAGGCAGTGGCCGGGACGCCGACAGTTGGTCGGTCCGCCGCCCAGTGATGCGGACGCTTCTCGTCGCGGGCTCGGCCGATGCGAGGATCACAGCCTACGACCGAAACCTAACAAACGAGCTGCCACTTCGTCGGCCAAGACCTCCACCCGATGCAGGAGCTGGGGCCATCGCGTTCGCCGTCCACGAGGACATCCCGTCATGGTCCTGGTCGCGAACAAGAATCGACATCGGTCATTTCATCCCCGAGCGTCTGGGCGCAGAGGTGCGGCTCGGCGTCATGGCGGCTGGCGAGACGCCAATCTCCGCAATCCGCTCGGACGCGGCCCAAGTGTCGGTGCCGCTGTCGCGAGTGTACTCCTCGGGAATCCGCACGTCAGCTAATTCGCTAGCCAGTACCAGGGGGAGGTCTCCACGGCAAACCATGTGAAAGAAACCTTCGGCATCGCCGACCGCACCGACGCCAATCCTGAGAGCCTACTCCGAAAAGAGTTGAGCGGTATCAGTGGTTTGTGGTTCCTGTCCGGTTGCCGGACGAGATGGAGCCAAGAATGCCTTGGACCGACACCGCTCGCCGCGACCATGCGCGGCGCGCATCGCGCTGTTCAAGTGACTTGACCGATCTGGAGTGGGCGTTGATCGCCCCGTTCATGCCGGCGCCGAGGCCAACAGGTCGCCCGCGGACCACCGATCTGTGCGAGGTGGTCAACGCAATCTTCTACATGGCCACGACCGGCTGCCAGTGGCGCTGCCGCGGGATGTCCCCCGCCCTCAACCGTTCAGCGTTACGTCGACGACTGGCGCGACAGCGGCCTTCCGAGGCGGATCGACCGCCACCCGGTGGCCCAGACGCGAGATCTCGAAGGCCGAGAAGCCAGCCCAAGCGCCGGTATCATTGATGGCCAGAGTGTGAAAACGACAGAAAGCGGGGGTGTCCGCGGCTTCGATGCCGGAAAGAGTTTGAGCCGGTAGGCCGCAGGCGGCAATCGGTCCAGTGGACCGATTGAGGCGAGAACGGGCGGAGCCCAAAGGTCGCAAGCGC
>JBCCWM010000157.1:0-9823 GCA_039193505.1 Pseudomonadota bacterium
CAGTTGATGCAGTTCGCAATGGGCGTCGAGTTGACGTCCATGATCTCGGAGAGCTCAAGCGCGTCCTTGCTGGGAATGTTGAAGGAGAGCTGCGCGTCGCCACGCTCAATCAGCGCCCGGCGGGTTGCGGCGGACGGTACTTCGCGGATCACGACCCGCTGATAGGCAGGCGTCGGGCCGCTCGCCCAATCCTCGTAGCGCTCGTAGACCAGTTGCTCGCCCGGCACCCAGCGTGCCACCTTGAACGCGCCGGAGCCGATGGTGTTCTGGTGGAGGTAGTCGGTCGCCCACGGGTCGTCTTCGGTCGCGTTCGCCATCGCGACCGTCGAGTTGATCACAAACGGGATCGGCACCGCGAGATCCGGAATGGCGAGCTTCGAGGGGAAGTCGAGGGTGATCTGGAACGTCTTGTCGTCGAGGGCCGCGAACTGATCGGGCCGGGTGAACCCGCCCGCCTTCATCTGCACGGCCGGAAACCCGCCGAGCGAGACGGCGCGGTCGAAGGACCATTTCACATCCGCAGCCGTGACCGGGCTGCCGTCCTGGAAGGTCGCATCGCGGAGCGTGAAAGTCAGGACGAGCCCGTCTTCGGAAACGGTCCAGCTCTCTGCGAGTTCGGGCTCAACTTTGGAGTAGTCGAACTCCAGCCCGCCGCCCATCGAGGGTTTGGTCCCGAAGGAGACCAGCCGGTCATAGCAGTTCACCGCCACTTGATAGCTCGGCCGGTTGGTGCCCGTTCGGTGCAGATCGAGGCTGTTGATCGTCTGCCCGTTCACGGTAACGAGGACATCGCTGCCCTGAGCCTGCGCGGGCAGCACCCGCAGGAACGGAAGGGCGGCCGCGCTCACCATCCCAGTTTGCAGCAAGCGGCGTCTCGAAAGGTCTGTCATGCGTCTCTCCATGTTGGTGCGCGTAAGCTGTCCCGCGCGTGTCATTCAGGCCAGTTCGGCCAGGTACTTTCGCCAATCCGCCAGAGCGGTGATGTCTTCGGCGCCCTCGACTGCAATCGCCTCGCAGAGAAAGCCCTTCACGGGGCTGCCGTTCTCGAGCGTGATCGTTCCGATCCCGAGCGGGGCGGGGATCGTCTTCATGAAGCTTCCGAACTCCGCCTCCGGCATGTCCCAAAGCTCAACCGCCACGCGCGCGCCCTGACCGGGGGTCGTGCGCACAAGACCCGGGCGCGCGACCCCGCTGCCGGGCAGCGCGTGAAACGTGTAGTCGGGCGTGGTTTTGTCGGCCCGCACGAGGCGCGCCCCCCGTGCGGTCAGGGTGTGGTTGAGGGGCAGTCCCGTCATGTGCGCGCCGCAGACTGCGATGCGAATGGCGTGTTCCGCCCCGTGATCGGGAGGGGCCGGCGCGTCCCGCACCCAGCCCGTTGCGCCGAGCGTCCGGTCGCCCCACGCCTCAACAAGCGTTGCCAGGGCGGCAATTCTGGCATCCGCCCCTGCCTCTGCGATAAACGTGATGCTGCCCGGACGCCCGTCTGAGCGGGCAGGTGTCGGCACTGTGATCGCGGAGAGGTTCAAGAGGTTCACGAAGTTCGTGTAGGTGCCGAGCATCGTGTTGGGGCCTGTCGGATCCCGCTCGATCTGGCTCAAGGACACGAAGGTCGGGACACTTGGGACGCAAATGGCGTCGCAGGCGGCAAGTGCCGGTGCCACCGCCCGGGCCAGTTCCTTCAGCCGGTAGAGACCCTTGAAGGCATCCGCGGCGGAGTGTCCTTCGGCCGCCCCGATAATCTCTCGCGTCACGGGGAGGAGCGCGTCGGGCTTCCGCGTCATCAGCCCCTCGGCCGTGACATACCGCTCAGCGACCCAGGGACCGAAGTAGAGGAGCTCGGCCACCTCGTAGAACGGCGTGAAGTCGAGCTCGGCGATCTTGGCGCCGGACCGGGCCAACGCCTCGATGCTGGCCGCAAACGACTGCGCCTGCACAGGATCGCCCTCAAATCGGATGCTGTCCTCAGAGGGGATGCCGATCGTGGGCTCTCTTGGCGGCGCAACGAGCGCCGGCGCGGCCACCTGAAGCGCAAAGCTGTCGGAGGGGTCATAGACCGCAGCGACGGAATACACGTCGTAGGCGTCCGCGACGGTCATCGCAAAAATCGAGATGGTGTCGAGCGTCCGGCAGGCTGGCACCACCCCCGATGCCGAGAGAGCGCCGAGCGTCGGTTTCAGGCCGACAATGTTGTTGAACGCCGCCGGCACGCGGCCCGACCCCGCCGTGTCTGTGCCGAGCGCAAAACTCGCGATCCCTTGTGCAACGGCAACGCCCGAGCCACCCGAGGAGCCTCCGGGGACGATCGCCGGATCAATCGCATTCCGGGGCGCGCCATAGGGCGTTCGAATGCCCACAAGCCCTGTTGCGAACTGGTCGAGGTTCGTTTTGCCGATCAAGAGCGCGCCGACCTCCCGCAGGCGCTGGACGACGAACGCCGTCTCGTCCGGCACGTAGGCAAAGTCCGGGCATCCGGCCGTCGTCGGCTTGCCCGCCACATCGATGTTGTCCTTGATCACGAAGGGCACGCCCCAGAGCGGGCGATCCGGGTCGAAGGCGCCGAGCGCGGCCGCGTCGGCCAGCAGGTCCTCCAAGGGAAAGAGGCAGAGGAAAAGGCCGGCGTCGGACACGGCGTCAATGCGCGCGTAGACCTGCCGCACGACATCCTGCGGCGCGATGCCGGCCGCGTAGGCGCGCCGCAATGAGGGAAGAGTGAGCTGTGTCTCAGCGCTCATGCCCAATGTCCCATCATTTCCGTTCCGTCGCCCTTTCCCGAGACCCCGGTGTCAGGATCTGGCGGGCGGAGCGCGAACACAAATGCTATAAATTCACAAAAGCGGTGCGCATGCTGCACCACACCCGGGACCTGCGATGCGCCATCTCAAAGACTATGACTTCATCGAAGCGGTGATCCGCGCCGGGTCGATCCGCAAAGCGTCAGAGGACATGAACATCACGGCCTCGGCGCTCAACCGGCGGATCAACCGCTTTGAGGAGGAGTTTGGCTACGAGATCTTCGAGCGGCTCCCGAGGGGCGTCCGCTTGAACCCGGCAGGTGAGTTGCTGCTCCATCACATTCGCGCCCACAGATCCGACTTTGCGCGGCTGAAGTCGCAGGTCTCCGACCTCTCAGGTGTGCGCCGCGGCCATGTGTCCATCGCGTGCTCGCAAGCCCTCTTGCCGTATTTTCTTCCGAGGGAGATCGCGCGCTACCGAGGGGACCATCCAGGTGTGACGTTCACGGTCAACCCTCGCGACCGTGTTGCGGCTGAGCGGGAACTGTCCGAGTTTGCAAGCGACATCGCCCTCGTGTTCGAGCCGCTGACGATGGTCGATTTCGAAGTTGTCTTTGCAATGGCCCAGCCGATCCACGCGGTGATGCGAGAGGGTCACCCTTTGGCTGGTCAAACGGAGGTTCGATTGCGCGATGTCCTGCGCTATCCGCATGTGGCACCATCGGAAGAGCTGGCGGTACGAGCCCTTCTTGACGTCGCGGCCCGTCGCCTCACATCCGCGGAACTCACCCCCCTCGTCGAGTCCGAGAGTTTCGACTTCATGCGCCACTACGGCGCCTGTGAGGATGCGATCAGCTTTCAGTTCCCGATTGGCCTCGACATGGAGCAACAGCCCGCGCTCGTGGCGCGCCCGCTTGCTGCACGAGATGTCGCCCCAGGCAACCTGCTTCTGGGACAACTGCGCGGCCGCACGCTTCCCGTGGCATCGGCTCGGTTCCTGCGAGAGTTGATCAGTGCGCTTCGTGCCTTGTCGCCCTGACGCCGACGACCAGCCCATGAGATCCCAGTTGGCGCGGCAGCGGCCTTTGCACGACCGTGCGCATGCCGATGCTACGGGCCGCCTCTGATCGTGTCCGCATAGGCCCGAGACAACGGGTGGTGTGCCTCCTCCTCGAAGCGGTCCATGGCGACGTACTCCACGATCCGCCCTGCATCGAGTACGGCGATCCGTGTGGCGAGGTGGCGGAGCGGGGCGAGGTCATGGCTCACGATCAGCATCGTTGCGCCGGTCTCGGCGTGGACGCGGCGGAGCAACTCAACCGTTGCCACCTGAGCCGTGAGATCGAGAGAGGACAGGGGCTCATCCAGGATCAGAACTTTGGGCTCTGCCGCGAGGGCGCGCGCAAGGGCCACGCGCTGGCACTGACCCCCTGAGAGGAAATGGGGCCGCCGCCTCTGCGCATCCATCGCGATGCCGAGATGGCTCAGGAGCGCCTCCGCCTGGTCCGGACGGCCGGCCGAGGGGCCGATCGCAAAGCCGTTGAGCGTTTCGAGCACAGCGTCGCGAGCCGAGAGATAGGGGCTCAGCGACCGGGTCGGGTCCTGCCAGAGGTACTGGATGTCGCGTCGCGCCGTGCCGTGCCCGGGTGCGATTGGGTGGGCGTCGAGATAGACCTCACCCTGTTCCGGCCGTTCGAGACCCACAATGCAACGCGCTATGGTCGACTTGCCGGCGCCGGAACGTCCGATCAGGCCCATGACCTCTCCGGCGCCGAGGGCAAGATCGACGTCTCGGATGACGTCCTTGCCGTCGAACCGCTTGGAGAGACCGGAGACGGCGAGCATCAGGACTGAAGTGTCAGCGCCGCGTCCGCAAGGCGCCGTGCGGCCTCTGCGCCGGAGGCTGCGAGCGCCGTGGCCGCGCAATCCTCAACAAGGCGCCCCTGATGAAGGACGAGCACCCGATCCGCCACTTTCTTCACCGCGCGGAGGTCGTGGCTGATGAAGAGGACGGCGGACTGCGTCTCCGCGGCCATCCTGTTGATGGCTGAGAGCACGTCATTTTCTGTCAACACATCGAGGCCGGTGGTCGGTTCGTCGGCGATGAGAACCCGTGGGCGCAGGATCAGCGCCATCGCAATGAGAGCACGCTGCTTCATACCGCCTGAGAGTTGGTAGGGAAACTGCAGAGCTACTTTTTGCTCGAGATGGACGGCGTCGAGCGCGGGTGGCACGACCCGTTCCGGCTCGGCTCCCGCGCGGCGCGCCGCCTCGGCGAGTTGCGGGCCGATCCGGCGGCCGGGTGTGAGGGCGGTGCCGGGGCTCTGAAAGATCTGGAAGACATCGGCGCCGCGGGCTCTCCGCCATGCCCGAGGCGAGCGGCCGAGCAGTTCCGTCCCCTCGATCAGGATCGAGCCGCCGCTTGTTGCAATCGGCGGTCGGAGCAGCCCGCAGAGCGCACCCGCGGTCAGCGACTTTCCCGACCCGCTCTCCCCGATCAGGCCGACATGCTCGCCCGCGGCAAGGTCGAAACTGATGCGCGAGAGGAGCGGCGGCGCCCCCTCGATCCCAACGGTCAGATTGCGGACGGAGAGCGCTACCATCGATAGGGCGATCTCTGGTCGAGCAGGTCGCGGAGCGCTTCGCCGATCAGGTTGAAGGCGACGACCGCGAGGAGGACCGCGATCCCGGGGGCGAGCAACATGTGGGGGGCCTGTGCAAAGAACGGGCGCGCTTCGTTCAGCATCGCGCCCCATTCGGGCGTCGGAGGTTGCGCGCCGATCCCGAGGAAGCTGAGCGACGAGAGCGCGAGCAGGACCGAGGCTGTCTCGAGCGACACCACCACCGCGAGCGGCGGCAGGATCTGGGGCAGGATGTGGCGGATGACGACGCGCAGACGCGAGGCACCCGCGAGATAGGCCGCCCGGACGAAGTCCCGCTCCCGCGCCGAAAGGACCAGGGCTCGCACAAGGCGGGCGTTGCTCGGCCACCAGGCCGCCACAACGCCGATGATCGAGGCCTCGAGCGAGGCGCCGAGAAACCCAATCACTGCGAGCGCCAGGGCGAGGGTCGGGAAGGCCAGCACGATGTCGGCGAGGCGCATCAGGACCATGTCGACCCGCCCCCCGGCCAGGCCAGCGACCAGACCCCAGGGCAGGGCGATCGCCATAATGGCCGCC
The DNA here is from genome assembly GCA_039193505.1 of Pseudomonadota bacterium. Lineage (GTDB taxonomy): Bacteria > Pseudomonadota > Alphaproteobacteria > Rhodobacterales > Rhodobacteraceae > Algicella. The sequence continues at coordinate 5,912 of JBCCWM010000157.1, forward strand.
ATCGCCGCCAGCGCAGCGCCGAGCGAGACCGGAATCGCCGCGATGATCCGGGCAAGAACGTCCCGCCCCAGATGGTCAGTGCCGAGCGGATGATCGGCCGAGGGCGGCGCGAGGCGCGCAAGGAGGTCCATTTCTTCGGGCGGCGGTAGGCTCAGGGGCGTCGCGGCAAGGGAGAGAAGCGCGTAGAGGACAAGGAGAACGAGGCCGAGTGTGAGCCCCCCGCGCCCCGGTGCAATCCGGAACCGCCGCACGGGGATTGCCTCAGTCACGCGACAGCCTCCGTCTCAGTTGCGGGTCGGAGAGGATCACGACAATGTCGGCAAGGAGGCTGGTGGCGAAAAAGATCAGGCCCATGAACACGAGATAGCCCTGGATGAGGGGGAAGTCGCGCTGGCCGATCGCCTGTAGGATGAGTTGGCCGAGCCCGGGCCAGCCAAAAATGCTCTCGACGATCACCGCGCCGCCGAGGAGCCCGCCGAGCGTGTTGGCCCAAGCGGTTGCCAACGGACCGATGATCCGCGGTGCGATATGGCCGAGGAGGATCTGCATCGGCCCGAGACCTTTCGCGATGGCGAGGCGCACATAGTCCTCGCACCGTTCAGCCGTGACACGCTCATAGACGAAACGGCCAAGCGCTGCGCCCGCACCGAGGCTGAGTGTCAGCGCCGGCAAGATCAGGTCCGAAACGCTCCCATCTCCGACGAGGCGGGCCCATCCGAGGTTGAGAACGAAGGCATGGATCAGGAGGAGCGCCAGCCAGAACGGAGGCACGGACACAAGGAGGATGGTGAGCGCCCGCGTGCCTTGCGCCGTGACCGGCCCTGCGGTGACGGCGAGGATCCCGAGGGCGAGCGAGATCGAGATCGCCCCGACCAGCGCACTCAGCGACAGCGCAAGTGTCGCCGGAAGGTAGAGCGCGATCTCCTCCGCGACGCTCCTCCCCGTGGCAACGGAGACGCCGAAGTCGAGTTGGACGGCGTGTCCGAGCCAATCCAGATAGCGGACGAAGAACGGGCGATCGAGGCCGTACTCCGCCTTGATTGCCGCAATGTCCTCCGGCTTCGGCACCACGCCCATGGCGCGGAGCTCCATCACAACGGGATCGCCGGGTGCGATCGCAACGATGGCAAAGGCCACGAACGACATGCCGAGGAGCGTCGGCAGCGTCACCGCCATTCGGATCAGGAGAAAGCGCAGCATCGCAGCGGCAGGCGGCGCCCGACGACGCCGCCCAAGACGCCTATTGGCCGAGGCTCACATTGCCGTAGTCGATCCAGTCCGCGTATTCCGACATCGTCACCGACACACCCGGACGCGACAGCGAGAAGTTCGGGACGGTGAGGATCGGGATCGTCGAGACATGGTCATCCACGATCGACCGATAGGCCTCGCGCACGAGGTCCACGACCTCCTCCCGGCTGCCGGCCACGCGCGACGCTTTGGCCAGCTCGTCCACGTTGCCGCCGGGTGAGGTGACGGCGTACCCCCAGGGGCTCATCGTCGTGAAGACGTTGTAGAGGAGGTAGGTCGGATCGGTGTTGTTGTTCGAGGCGAACTCCAGGAACAGATCGGCCTCTCCCGGCTCGAAATACGTGCTGTTGTAGACGCCGCTGTCCTCGACCTCGACGATCTCGATGCCGACGCCGATGGCTGCAAACATCTGCTCCAACATCTCCGGCATCGGCTTGACGGTCGAGACGTTCGGATAGGCCGCAACCATCCTAAGCGAGAGCTTGCGCCCCTCTTTCTCCCGCACACCGTCAGAGCCCATCGTCCAGCCGGACGCCTCGAGCAGGGCTGCCGCCTCGTCTGGCTCGTAGCCGAAGCCCACGGCGTGGTTGTCGCCGAGATCGAACATCCAGCCCGGCAGAATGGTCGTCGACGGCTGACCGAACCCACCGTAGAGCACTTGCGCAAGCGTGTCGCGATCAATCGCCAGCGCCAACGCTTTCCGGACATTCAGGTCGTTGGCTGCAATGTCGTAGGGCGCGTTGCCTTGCATGTTGAACATCAGCGCCGCGTAGCGGATCGGCCGGCTCTGATGCAGCACAACGGAGCCGTCCTGCGGCATCGAGAGCATCATCTGCGGCGTGACCTCGCCCACGATGTCGACCTCGCCGTTCTGAAGCGCCAGCAGCCGAGCGTTGTCGTCGCCGATGAACCGGAAGGTCATCTTGTCGACCGAGGGAGCCGGCCCCCAGTAGTCGGGGTTCCGTGCCACGGTGATCTGAACTTTCGGGTCGTAGCTTTCGAGAATGTAGGGTCCTGTGCCGATTGGGTTCTCCGCCATCGCTTCGGTCGGCAAAAAGAGTGACGTTCCCCGGTGGGTCATGTTCTCGATCACAAGGGCGGAGTCGACCTCCGACCGGAATGAGATTTCGTACTCACCGAGCTTGGCGAAGCTCTCCTGGTCAAGCTGCAGAAAGTCCGAGCGGTTCTGGTCGTAGAGCTTCAGCGACGCGATGGCCGTGTCAGCGTTGAAGGGCGTTCCGTCCGAGAATGTCACACCGTCTTGCAATGTGACCATGTAGACGCCGTCCTCATAGCTCCAGGCCTTGAAGAGGAGGGGGCTCGGGTTGAAATTTGAATCCGGTCTGACGGCGGTCTCAGCGACCTGCGCTGCGGGGCGGCGTGTTGTGAAGGTGAACCGATCCTCTTTGACGCTGTAGCGGTCCGCCTTGACCGCAATGGTCATATGGGTCTCGGCCAAAGCGGGCGCGAGGACGGGCAACGCAATGACCGCAGCCGCGGCCCAATGGGTCAGTCTGATCATGGACATCGTAGGTTCCTCTCGAGTTCAGGGTGATGGGATCAGCCTGGGAGAGGGGGGGCGCGGGTCGCATTGGATCCAGTCGGTCTTTGTCGCGCCGTGTGCTGGTCTTGCCCCGACCATTTGAGCGCAATCGGAGGCGCCTCGCGCGGCGGCGGCGTGTGAGCCTCGAGAAGGGCAGTGGCCTGCTTGGCGCACAAGTCGCAGTCTCGCCCGCCATGCGCCTCCGGCTCACCATCGGTGTTGATCGTGACGACCTCGCCGTTGCAGAGGACGTATGTCAGTGTCTCCCCCGCATGGGAGAGCATTGCACCCGGGGGCCGCAACAGCACGCCAAAGACGACCGCGATCAGCGCAACGGTCGTGACAGCATAACCTGCAAGCGATCTGGTCGGCATGGTCGCCCCGAGTGTAACATCTGCGACGGTAACGTCAGGACAATGCCCGACCAAGCTGAATTGGCGACACGCATCAAAAGCGGCGAAAAAAGCTCGCGTCCGCGCATGTGGGCGGCGCACGGGCCGCTGCGCCAGAGCCAATGAGCGCATCCACCGCAACCGGACAGTGGTAGATCCTTTGATACATGTGCAACCGTTCAAGGGCCGTCTCGGATCGGTTTCAAGAGCCTCTTTTGGTGAGCACTCAATGTGAATTTTAGTGCCCGCTAAAGACGAGTTTCGACCGAGCGAACCATGCCGCTCAAAGTTCATCGGCTCGTTTCAATGACAACCCAAGACTCAGCTTGGAGTACGCTCGGTTGCGTGGACACGCCCTGACTGAATTGGTCAGGTGTGTAGATTCCACAAACAAGAGCCAGGTACCCGGCGGCTTTCCGGGAGCAGACTGTAGAACTGAACCGAGCCGGGCGCAGTGTTGAAGGGTCTACTGGTGAGGTCGAAGCGTGTGTCGCGACGGTCAGGCAGGCGGAGCGGGACGACGGCAAATGAGCCGACATTTGAGCACCGAAGAACGCGATGGCCTGCGTTGCTTTCGCCGTTAGAGCGTTTCCCGATCATCCTGGCTCGTACCCAGCGGTGGAGAAGAAGGTGGTGCTTTCGGCTGGCGTGATGAGATCGACGGGGTGGCCGATGGTGGTCCGGAGGCCCTCGACGGTTCGGTCGGCGGCCGTTCGCAGGAGCGCC
>JBCCWM010000158.1:0-9734 GCA_039193505.1 Pseudomonadota bacterium
ATCCCAAGGACCTCAACCGAAGGCCGCGACGGTAGAAAGAAGGACGGGCAGCAAGCAAACCAACTGCACCGCTCCGGCAGATCAATCAGCCCGCGCAAAGACGCGTGACTGCGACGCCCTCGCTACCGAAGTCCGGAGCCTGGCGCTTGGCCGCCGCCAAAGCGTCTTGGGTGGCGTCGGAGTTGAGTTGAGGTGTTGACGATTTGGATCGTTCCATATACAAAATGGATCGTTCCAAATCGAAGGTGATTCCGAGTGAAATGGGCACTCATCGGGGCGAGCACGATTGCCTCCCAACATATGATCGACGCCATTCGGGCGCAGGACGGCAATGAGGTCGTCTCCGTCCTCAGCAGCAATGCCGCGCGGGGCGAGGCGTATGCGGCCGAACATGGTATCCCGACCGCAACCACCGATCTCGACGCGTTGCTGGCGGACCCTCGGGTCGACGCCGTTTACATTTCTACGACCAACGAGAAGCATCACCCGCAGGCGATGGCCGCCATCGCCGCCGGCAAACATGTGCTCTGCGAAAAGCCACTTGCGATGAGCGTTTCGGATGCCCGCGAGATGGTCGACGCCGCAGCATCAGCCGGGCTTGTTTTCGGGACGAACCATCACCTCCGAAACGCAGGCTCTCATCTCAAGATCCGGGAGCTGCTTGCAGATGGGCGGATCGGCACTGTGCAAGCGGTGCGCGTCGCCCATGCGGTGTACTTGCCGGAGCATCTGCAGGGCTGGCGGATCAGCGACGCATCGGCGGGGGGCGGAGTGATCCCTGACATCGTTGTCCACGATGCCGACACCGTGCGCTTCCACCTTGGCGAGGATCCGGTGGATGTGACCGCAATCGAACGCGTCGACAGCCTCGGTCAGGGCGTGGAAGACAGCGTGATGTCGGTCTGGCGGATGCCCTCCGGCGCGCTCGTGCAGACGCATGAAGGCTTCACGATCCGCCATGCCGGCACCTCCTTCGAGGTGCACGGGACCGAGGGCTCCATCGTTGCGAGAAACGTCATGACCCAGATGCCGGTGGGGTCGATCACCCTCAAGACGGCGGACGGGTCGGAGGATATGCCCTTCAGCGACCACCTCCTCTATGTGCGTGCGGTCAGGCTCTTCGTCGATGCAATGCGCGGCGTCGGGGCGCCGTCGGCGACCGGGATCGACGGCGTCAAGTCGCTCGCGGTGGCTGAGGCCGTGAAGCGAGCAGCGACCACGGGTGCCCGTGTCGCTGTGGATTACGGAGGGCTCTGAGATGGGCAAGGTCGTCGCCGCCAAGACCGCCGTCGCGGCCATTCAGGACGGCGCTGTCGTCACGGTGTCCTCCTCCTCTGGGCTCGGCTGCCCGGATCTGGTTCTGAAGGCGCTCGGCGAACGGTTCGCGGCCGAAGGGCATCCGCGAGGGCTGACAACGCTCCACCCGATTGCGGCGGGCGATATGTATGGGATCAAAGGGATCGATCATATCGCGCAGGACGGCCTTCTCTCGCGCGTCCTGGCGGGATCCTACCCGAGCGGGCCGTCCTCGCTCGAGATGCCGGAGATCTGGAAGATGATCGTTGAGGACCGGGTGGCGGCCTACAACGTCCCCTCTGGCATTCTCTTCGACATGCACCGCGACGTTGCCGCCCGCCGGCCGGGCGTCCTCACCCAGGTAGGCATGGAAACCTTCGTTGACCCGGTGCGCGAGGGCTGCGCGATGAACGCGCCTGCGGCCGCGGCGCCCATCGTGCAGCGCCACGAGATGGCGGGCGAGACCTGGCTGCACTTTCCAAACATTGTGCCGAAAGTTGCGATCATTCGCGCGACGACAGCGGATGAGACGGGCAATCTGACCTTTGAGCACGAGGGCGCGACGCTCGGTGCGCTCGACCAGGCGATTGCTGTTCGCAATCACCGCGGCCTTGTGATCGCGCAGGTCAAGCGGGTGACCGCGGCGGGCTCGCTCCGGCCGCATGACGTTCATGTGCCGGGGCATCTCGTCGATATGATCGTCGTCGATCCGGATCAGAAGCAGACCACGGAGACCCTCTACGATCCCACGATCTCGGGCGAGATCATGCAGCCCTGGGACACGTTCGGCTTCGCCGAGCCCGGGATCGAGAAAGTGATCGCCCGCCGCGCCGCGATGGAGCTGCGGCAAGGCGACAGCGCCAATCTCGGCTTCGGGATCTCCGCCAATGTGCCGCGGATCCTCCTCGAGGAGGGGCACCCGCGCGCCGTCACCTGGGCGATCGAGCAGGGTGCGGTGGGGGGCGTGCCCCTCACCGGGTTTGCCTTTGGCTGTGCCTCGAACGCGGATGCGATCGTCCCGTCGCCCGCACAGTTCACGTACTTTCAGGGGGGCGGGTTCGATGTCTCGTTCCTCTCGTTTCTCGAGATCGACCGGGACGGGAACGTCAATGTCTCAAAGCTCGGCAAAAAACCGTATCTCACGGCCGGGTGCGGCGGTTTTGTCGACATCACGGCGAATGCGCGGAAGATCGTCTTCTCGGGATACTTCGAGGCCGGAGCGACGCTCGACCTCGCGCCGGACGGGATCCGCGTGGCGCAGAAGGGGCGCTTCCCGAAAATGGTCGATGAGGTCGAGCATGTGACCTTCGCCGGCCGACGCGCGCGGGCGCGCGGGCAGGATGTGCTCTATGTGACGGAGCGGTGCGTGATGCGGCTCGAGGAGGATGGGCTCCTCGCGACCGAGATCATGCCTGGCATCGATCCCGAGACCGACATTGTCGCAGCCTCCGGCGGGCGTGTCAGCGTCAGCGGCAACGCCTCGCGGATGCCGACGGCGCTTCTCGCCGAGGGTCCGATGGGGCTGACGCTGTGAGTGTCCATCTCGAGATCCGTGGGGCCGTGGCGGAGCTCAGGCTCGACAACCCCGCCAAGCTCAATGCGCTCACAAGCGCAATGATCGCGGCGCTCGACGGGCATTGCGCCACGCTTGAGGCGGCGCCGGAGGTGCGCGCGGTCCTGCTCACGGCTGACGGCACGCGCGCCTTTTGCGTGGGCGCCGACATTCGGGAGTGGGCAGAGCTCGACGCTCGACGCTTCGCGCGGAACTGGATCAAGACCGGGCACCGCGTGTTCGACCGTCTCGCCCGGCTGCCGGTGCCGGTGATCGGCGTGATCGAAGGGCCCGCTTTCGGCGGTGGGTTGGAGCTTGCCGCGACCTGCGATCTCCGTGTGGCGGGACCCGCGGCGCGGTTTGCGCTGCCTGAGACCGGCGTCGGCATTGTCCCCGGATGGTCGGGCACGCAGCGGCTCGCCAGACAGATCCCGCCTGCTGTTCTGAAAGAGATGGCGCTGACCGGCGCTCAGCTCTCGGCCGAGCGGGCGTTTCAGCTCGGGTTTCTGAACGCGGTGGCTGAGAATCCCATGACCGCTGCGGATGCGATCGTCGCGCGGATCGCGGCGACGGCGCCGCAGGCAACCGAGACGGCGAAGTGGATGATCTCCGCCGCGCTCAGCGAGGGTGGCGCGGCGGCGGTCGAGGCGCTCGCAGGCGCAGCGATGGCGTCCACGGAGGAGAAAGCGGAGGGCGTCGCAGCCTTCACCGAGAAACGCAAACCAAGCTTCGAGACCGCACAATGACCCGCCATGACCTGACCCTGATCGTTGGGGCGGAGGATCGTGACACGCAGCACGGCGTGCGAGACCTCGCGCATCTGATCGATGGCGCCTGGGTTGCCTCAAGCACGGGGGAGACGTTCGAGCGGCTCTCGCCGGCCACAGGGCGCATGGCCAGCCGCGCGGCCAAGGGCGGAGTAGCTGAGGTGGACGCAGCCGTCGCATCGGCCCGCGCTGCCTTTCCGCTCTGGTCCGACTGGCCGGGGGCGAAGCGGGCGAAGCTCCTCTCTCGCGTGGCCGATCTGATCGATGGGCGGCGCGGAAAGCTCGCGCTCCACGAGACGCTCGAAAGCGGCAAGCCAATCGCCCAGGCTGAGGCGGAGATCGCCGGGGCGGCGGACATTTGGCGCTATGCCGCGACGCTTGCCTGGAACATCCGGGGCGACAGCCAGAATGCACTTGGTCCCGATATGCTCGGCATGGTGCTCAAAGTGCCGGTCGGGGTGGTCTCGATCATCACGCCCTGGAACTTTCCGTTTCTGATCGTCTCGCAAAAACTGCCCTTCGCGCTCGCCGCGGGGTGCACGGCGGTGGTGAAACCCTCCGAGATGACATCGGCGACGACGGTGATGCTCGGCGAGGTCCTGGTCGAGGCGGGACTGCCGGCGGGCGTGGTCAACATCGTGCTCGGCTACGGCGATCCGGTCGGGCAGCGGATGGTGACGCATCCGGACGTCGCGATGGTCTCTTTCACCGGCTCCACGCAGGTCGGCAAAGCAATCGTGCGCGCCGCGTCCGGATCCCTCAAGAAGGTCTCGCTCGAGCTCGGCGGCAAAAACCCGCAAGTGATCTTTCCGGACGCCGATCTCGAGGCCGCGGCCGACGCGATTGTCTTCGGCACGTTCTTCAATGCGGGTGAGTGCTGCAACGCAGGCTCTCGGATCCTTGTTCACGCGGATGTGGCGGCGGATCTGAGCGCTCGGATCGTGGCGCTCTCCCGCCGGGTGCCCTTCGGGGACCCGCTGAGCCCGGCCACGAAAGTGGGTGCGTTGATCTCGCCAGACCATGCCAGCAAAATTGATGGCTACGTGAAGGCGGCAGCGGCGGCGGGAGCGGAGGTGATGCTCGGCGGCGATCCATTGGAGATCGATGGCCTCGCCGGCAGCTTCTACGGCCCGACCATCGTCTCGGGCGTCCGACCGGAGATGCCGATCGCATCGGAGGAGGTCTTCGGCCCCGTCCTCTCGATCCTGACCTTCAGCACGTTCGAGGAGGCCGTCGCACTCGCCAATGGCGCGGCCTACGGCCTCTCCGCCGGCGTCTGGAGCGAGAACATCCACACCTGCGTCAGCTTTGCGCGGAGGGTGGAGGCGGGGACCGTGTGGACCAACACCTGGATGGACGGCTATCCCGAACTTCCGTTCGGCGGCGTGAAGGAAAGCGGCCTCGGCCGCGAGCTCGGTCCAAACGGGATCGAGGAGTTTCTGGAGCCGAAGACGGTGCAAATGCGCGTCGGAAAGACGCGTCAAAACTGGGTTTGACCTTGACCGCGTGCGGGCCATCCGCGGCGCGGCATACGCTGCATGGGGAGGAAACCAATGCGTATGATGATGAAAACGACCACGGCGCTCGTGGCGCTCGCGGGCGGTGTGGCGCAGGCGGCGGATGTCGAAGTGCTGCACTGGTGGACTTCGGGCGGTGAGGCGGCAGCCCTCAACGTGCTGAAGGACGACCTCGAGGCGCAAGGCATCGGCTGGCAGGACATGCCGGTTGCGGGCGGCGGCGGTGAGCAGGCGATGACCGTGCTCCGCGCCCGTGTCACGGCGGGCGACGCGCCGACGGCGGTCCAGGCGCTCGGCTTTGACATCCTCGACTGGGGGGCTCAGGGCGCGCTGGCCGATCTCAACGAAGTCGCGGCCAAAGAGGGCTGGGATGAGGTCGTGCCGGAGGCGCTGCAGGCCTTCGCCAAGTATGACGGCAAGTGGATCTCGGCCCCCGTCAACGTGCACTCCACGAACTGGGTCTGGGCCAACAAGGCGGTTCTCGACGACAATGGCATCGCCGTGCCCGAGACGTGGGAGGACTTCACCGCCGCGGTCGAGGCTCTGGCCGCTGCCGGCGTGACGCCGATCGCCCATGGCGGGCAGGCCTGGCAGGACGCGACGATCTTTGACTCAGTCGCGATGTCGACCGGCGGCCCGGACTTCTACAAGGCGGCCTTCATCGACCTCGACGAAGACACGCTCGGCTCCGAGATCATGGAAGAGGCGTTCGAGCGGATGGCCTTCATCCGCGCCAATGTCGATGAGAACTTCTCGGGCCGGGATTGGAACCTGGCGACCGCGATGGTGATCAACGGCGAGGCCGGCTTCCAGATGATGGGCGACTGGGCGAAGGGCGAGTTCCTCAATGCCGGCAAAGTGCCGGGTGAGGATTTCCTCTGCTTCCGCTTCCCGGGCACCCAGGATCAGGTGACCTTCAACGCAGACCAGTTCATGATGTTCGACCAGGGCGGCGTCGTCTCGGACGAGCAGGGCGCGTTGGCCTCCGCGATCCTCTCGCCTTCGTTCCAGTCGGCCTTCAACGTGGTCAAAGGCTCGGTGCCGGCGCGCACGGACGTCTCCGACGAAGCGTTCGATGCCTGCGGCAAGCAGGGGATGGCAGATCTGGCGGCGGCGGCCTCGTCGGGCAACCTCTTCGGGTCGATGGCGCATGGCCATGCGAACCCGGCCGCCGTGAAGAACGCGATCTATGACGTTGTGACCGCGCACTTCAATGGTGAGTTCGACAGTGCCACCGCTGTGGAAGAGCTCGTCGACGCGGTCTCCATCGCGCAGTAGCCGCCGACAGAGCGGGGCGGCCACGAGTTGCCCCGCACGTCCAACAAAAAAACAACGGGGAGGCACCATGGCCGCGCGCGCCGAGGTGGATTTCAGCACAAGGCTGCAGACTTGGCTGCCGAAGCTCGTGCTCTCGCCTTCGCTGGCGATGATGCTGGTCTTCGTCTACGGCTTCGTCCTCTTCACCATCTATGTTTCGGTGACCGACAGCCGGATCCTGCCATTCGTGGGGCCGGACGGGCAGCCGACCTACGACCTGATCGGGTTCACCAATTACGAGAAGCTCTTCCGCCTGTCGCATTGGGAGATCTCGCTGACCAATATGGCGGTCTTTGCGGGGCTCTACATCGCGGTCTGCACCGCGCTCGGGCTGATGCTCGCGATCTTTCTCGACCAGAAGATCCGGGGCGAAGGCGTGATCCGCGCCGTATACCTCTACCCCATGGCGCTCAGCTTCATCGTGACGGGGACGGCGTGGAAGTGGTTCCTCGACCCCGGGATCGGGCTCGAGAGCATCGTGCAGGGCTGGGGCTGGACCTCGTTCAGCTTTGACTGGATCAAGAGCCGGGACTTCGCGATATACACTGTCGTGATCGCGGCGGTCTGGCAGACGAGCGGGTTTGTGATGGCGATGTTTCTCGCGGGCCTCCGCGGCATCGACAACGAGATCCTGAAGGCCGCGCAGATGGACGGCGCGTCGAACTTGAACCTCTACCGGCGGATCATCCTACCGCAGCTCCGGCCAGCATTCCTCTCGGCTTTCGTGATCCTCGCGCACCTCGCGATCAAAACCTTCGACCTGGTCATCGCGATGACGGGCGGCGGGCCCGGCCGCGCGACGGAGCTGCCGGCGACCTTCATGTACTCCTACACCTTCAGCCGCAACCAGATGGGGATCGGAGCCTCTTCGGCGGTCATCATGCTGATGACAATCGCGGCGATCATGATCCCCTATCTCTACTCAGAGCTGAGGGAGCGGCGCTGATGGCACAGGCCTCCCAGGATACGGCGATCCGAACGGGGCGGGTTGCGCGGACGCTGATCTACCTCGTCCTCCTCCTCTTCGTGCTCTTCTACATGCTGCCCCTCTACGTGATGCTGGTGAACTCGGTGAAGCCGCTCGCTGAGATCACCGGGGGCGGGATGATGGCCCTGCCGGAGATCTGGACCATTGAGCCCTGGCTCAAGGCCTGGTCGACGGCGCAGATCGGGGTCGAGCCAACGGGCCTCCGCCCCTACTTCTGGAACTCGATCTCGATGGTCGTGCCGGCGGTCGCGATCTCGACGATCCTCGGCGCGCTCAACGGTTATGTGCTGACCAAATGGCGGTTCCGGGGGGACACGATTCTCTTTGGGCTGATGCTCTTTGCCTGCTTCATCCCGTTCCAAATCGTGCTGATCCCGATGGCGGCGGTGCTGGGGTTTCTGGGACTCGCCGGCTCCACCGCCGGGCTCGTCCTGGTCCATGTGGTCTACGGCATCGGGTTCACGACGCTTTACTTCCGGAACTACTACGCCGTCTTCCCGACGGAGCTGATCCGGGCGGCCCAGATCGACGGCGCCGGCTTCTTCCGGATCTTCTGGCGGATCCTCTTGCCCTCCTCCGGTCCGATCGCTGTGGTCTCGATCATCTGGCAGTTCACCAACATCTGGAACGACTTCCTCTTTGGCGCCAGTTTCGCCAGCGGCGACGGCGCGCCGATGACCGTGGCGCTCAACAATCTCGTCCAGTCCTCGACGGGCGTGAAGGAATACAACGTCCACTTCGCCGGCGCGATCCTCGCCGCACTTCCTACGCTTCTCGTCTACATCGTGGCCGGGCGGTACTTTGTCCGCGGCCTGATGGCCGGTTCCGTGAAAGGGTGATCGGATGGGGTTTCTCGACATCGAAAACGCGACCAAGTCTTATGGATCGGTCGAAGTGCTGCACAAAGTCGACATCGACGTCGAAGAAGGGGAGTTCCTGGTTCTCGTCGGTCCGTCGGGCTGCGGCAAGTCCACGCTTCTCAACATGATCGCGGGGCTCGAGGACATCACGAGCGGCGAGATCCGGATCAAGGGCAGCGTCATGAACGGCGTGCATCCGGCCAAGCGCAACATCGCGATGGTGTTCCAGTCCTATGCGCTCTACCCGAACATGACGGTGGCGCAGAACATCACCTTCGGGCTCGAGATGCACGGAACGCCCAAGGCCGAGCGCGAGCGCGCGATGGCCGATGTCGCAAAACTCCTTCAGATCGAGCAGCTTCTGGGCCGGCGGCCCGGGCAGCTCTCGGGCGGCCAGCGTCAACGCGTGGCGATGGGGCGGGCGCTGGTGCGGAACCCGGACGTGTTCCTGTTTGACGAGCCGCTCTCGAACCTTGATGCAAAGCTCAGGGTCGACATGCGGACCGAGATCAAGAAGCTCCACCAAAAGCTTGGCACGACGACGGTTTATGTGACCCACGACCAGATCGAGGCGATGACGCTCTCGACCCGGATCGCGGTTATGAACGGTGGCTATGTCCAGCAGCTCGGCACGCCGAAGGAGATCTACGACACGCCTGCGAACCTCTTTGTGGCGACCTTCATGGGATCGCCCTCGATGAACCTCATTCCAGTGACCGTGCGGGCCGATGGCAACGCGATCTACGCCGACACCAAGAACGACAAGGGGGAGGGGATCAGCCTTGCGTTCTACAATCCGAGGGCAGAGCTCAAGGCGTTTGACGGTCAGACCGTCACGCTCGGCATCAGGCCCGAGGCATTGACCGATCTCGAGGGTGCCGATCAGCGCTCCGACCATGTGGAGCAGGTGGCAAACACGGTCGCAGTGACGGAGCCTGCGGGCTCCGACACCTTTGTCACCACGACCATCGGGGGCGCGGAATGTGTGGCGCGGATGCGCTCGGATGCCGATGTCGCGCCGGGTCGGGAGACGGTCTTTGCGGTCAACATGGAGAAGGCCGTGGCCTTCGACCCAAAGACCGAGGACCGGATTCAGTGACCGAGACCGAGATCCTCATCATCGGCTCCGGCATGGGCGGGGCGACCATTGCCGCCGCGCTCGCGCCGACGGGCGTGGGGATCACGATCCTCGAGCGGGGCGAGCGGATTGCTCCTTCACCCGAGACGCGAGACGCGCGGGCGATTTTCAAGTTTGGAAAGTTCCGAAACAATGAGACCTGGGATGACCCCGCGGGCACTCCCTTCGATCCCGGGAACTACTATGTGGTTGGCGGCAACTCCAAGCTCTATGGCGCGGTGCTGTTTCGCTACCGCGCCGAGGATTTCGGGGTGCTCCAGCACATCGGCGGCACGTCGCCCGCCTGGCCGATCCCCTAC
>JBCCWM010000159.1:0-9646 GCA_039193505.1 Pseudomonadota bacterium
ACCTGTTCGTCACCGCCGGTCAGGTCAGCGATTAAATCGGCGCACGAGCATTGCTGAGCAGTCTACCGGATGTCGATTGGCTGCTCGGGGACCGCGGATATGATGCCGACTGGTTCAGGGAAGCGTTGAAAGACAAAGGGATACACGCTTGCATCCCCGGGCGGAAGCAACGCAAGACAGCGGTACAGCACGACAAGCGACGCTACAAACGGCGCAACCGGATCGAGATCCTGTTCGGCAGGCTCAAGGATTGGCGGCGTGTCGCAACGCGATACGACAGATGCCCCAAGGTCTTCCTCTCAGCCGTCGCCCTCACAGCACTCGTCATTTACTCGCTATGGGTCCTGAGCCTAGAACTTATTGAGGCTGAGCCGACATCGGATGGATGGTTATGAGCGAGCGAGAATTGAGCTGTGTGGAGGTTCTGGAGCAGAGACCGTCATTTCATTCGTCGGTCAAGAGGGTTACGTAGACGACCTAAAATGATCCAGGCAGCCTTGAGAAGCAAACGAAATCTGAAAAGAGAGACGGTTAGGCCGCCTTAAAGAGTGGGTTTATCGAGTATACGTCGCCAAAAAAGTATGCAGTGGATAACTGCGCCGGCGACTTGACCCGTGCCCGGGGCGGCGGCGACACTCACCGCAAAGGTTTTGGAAGGTGGCATGCACGAGCGCTCAAACGTGCACTTGAACCGGCTCGGCTCTCGCCTCTTCCGCCGGCGTGAGCTCCTGGCGCTTGGCGGGACTATGGGGCTTGCGGCCATGTCGAGGTTGAGGCAGACGCATGCCAGTGAGACACGTGGCGGTGTGACGCTTCAGATGCGTGTGATGCCGCTCGAGGATCCGCGCGGCTTTGACTGGTCAGAAATGGGCAACATCGCGCGTGGCGTGATCGAGCCGCTGGTCCGCTACCGTAGCGACTTCACGTTCGAGCCATGGCTTCTATCGGGCTGGGAGGTCTCCGAAACGGCGGAGACCTATGTTCTACGCGTCCGTCCCGGTGTCACCTGGTCCACGGGCGAGCCGTTTACCGCCGATGATGTGATCTACAATTTTGAGCGGTGGTGCGACCGCACGGCACCTGCGAACTCCATGGCGACCCGCATGTCGAGCCTCATCGACCCGGGAACAGGGCGCGCGCAGTCCGGCGCGATTGAGCGCCTGGATCGGCAAACACTTCGCCTCAACCTGAGACGTCCAGATATATCAATTATTGCAAGTTTGACGGATTACCCCGCATTGATTGTGCATCCGCGCTTTGATGCTGAGGGCGGTGTGTTCTCCGCTGCACCGATCGGCACCGGTCCCTACACCCTGGCCTCCCACATACCGGGCGTCGAGGCGCGGCTTGACCGGCGGCTCGGTTGGTGGGGTGGCTCTGTGGCGCTAGACCATGTTCTTTATGTCGATCTGGGCGAAAACCCCTTCGAACATGTGCGTGCACTCGATGCGGGTGAGGTCGACGGGGTCTACGAGACGACCGGTGCTTATGTCGAACTCCTCGACGACATGGATCTCGTGCGCAGTGACGTGCTGACGGCGGCCACGCTCGTCTGCCGTGCGAACCGAGAGACCGGGCCGAACGCCTATTCGGATCCGCGAGTTCGTCGGGCCCTGGCCCTCGCCGTCGACAATGAGACCGTGCTCGAACTGGGCTATGCCGGCCTCGGGACGGTGGCGGCCAACCACCATGTCGGCCCGATGCATCCAGACTATGCCGAGATCGGGACGCCACGCCATGATCCGGGCGCGGCCATTGGCCTTCTTGCGGAGGCAGGCGCACGTGGTCTCACGCACGAGCTGACCTCCCTCGATGACGAGTGGAACCGCGCGACGGCGGATGTCATTGCGGCACAGTTGCGCGATGCCGGTATCCAGGTGGAGCGTCAGATTCTTGCGGGGGGCCGGTTCTGGCGCGATTGGCAGCGTCATCCGTTCTCTTGCACGGAATGGAACATGCGTCCGTTGGGAGTTCAGGTCCTTGCGCTTGCCTATGCGTCAAGCGGTCCCTGGAACGAGACCGGGTTTGCGAACACTGCCTTCGATGAGGGAATCGCAGAGGCCCTGTCACAAGTGGATGGTGACGTGCGATCCAGTGTGATGGCCGAGCTCCAACGCATGCTGATCGAGGACGGCACCATGATCCAGCCCTTTTGGCGGCGCCTCTTCCATCATCATCGCCGAGCGCTCAGGGGATATGTCCGCCACCCGACGAACGAGCACCATCACGATCTCTGGTCGGTCGACGCCTAGGACGCGTCGCGCATTTCCTCGCCGGCGTCGTCTGTGCGGAACTCTCGCACGAGGGTTGAGAGATCGTCCGACCGGGCGGCAAGCAATTTGGCATGTTCGTTGTTCGACCGGGCCACGTCCGCATTGGCTTGTGTGTTGCTGTCCACTTCGCTCAAGGCGCGGGTGACATCGGCAATCCCGACAGCGAGCTCCCGGCTCGCCTCGCTGATTTGAGCAATCCTGTCTGATGAGGTTCGGATCACCTTCAGAATACCTGTGAGCGCTCCGCCGGTTTTTTCGACAAGGCGGACGCCTTCGCCCACATTCTCAGAGCTGCTGTCGATCAGAGACTTGATGTCATGCGCAGCCTCGGTGGAGCGCTGTGCGAGCGAACGCACCTCGGACGCCACCACCGCGAACCCCTTGCCCGCTTCGCCGGCACGCGCGGCCTCGACAGCGGCGTTGAGCGCCAGGAGATTGGTTTGAAACGAGATATCGTCGATCACCCGCACAATCTCCCCGATCCGCTGGGAGCTTTCTCGGATCCGATCCATTGCGGCAACGGTGCTGCCCACGATCTCACTCCCGGCTTCGGCCGTCTGGCTTGCCTCCTGGGAGAGCGCGTTGGCACCGCCGGCCATCTCGGCGGTCTCCGCCACGGTGCGCGAGATCTCCTCCATCGCGGCTGCTGTCTCTTCGAGGGCCGCCGCCGTTTTGCCGGACCGTTCCGACAGGCCCTGAGCGGCCGTCCGGATCTCACTGCCCTTCGCCTGGATCTCCACCCCGCCCGCGGTGATCTGGCTGACCATGTTGCGCAACCGTTCGATCGTTGTGTTCGTTGCGTGCGCGAGGTCTGCGAGATCGCCGGCGTAGTCGCCTGACACACGTTGAGTGAGATCCCCCTCAGCCAGGGCGCCGAGCGCGGTCTTCATCGACGTGATGAGATCATTGACCTGAGCTGTGATGGTGTTCAAACCGTCGACGATCACAGTGAAAAAGGGCTCTTCAACCGAAAGATCGATCCGCGCATCGAAGGAGCCTTGGCGCACCGCCTCAATGACTTCCGAAATCTGATGCTCGATCGAGCGGCTGGCAGTCACTTCACGAAACTCAATGCTGTGGCCGGCCGGTTCCTCGACTGCATTGCGCACCGGCGTCACATCGACATCGAACAACCTGTTGTCGAAGCCCACCTCCACTTTTACGCGCTGGTCAACCTGCTCGAGCGGGCAATGCTTGGCCTCGACCTCGTCCACCACGATGGAACGCAGGAACTCGAAGGCGGCCATTGGCTCAAAATCCGGAAACTCCTCCATGAAGTACATCATGGATTCGTCCATCGCTGCATCGATAGCTCGGTTGATGTAGACAACCTTGCCAGCGGTATCCAAGATCATCAGAAGTGAGCTCGACACATCGAGAGCGGCGCGAACCTGCAGGTTCTCTTCGCCCAAGCGGACAATGCGGACTGTTGATCGCCCGACAAGGCCGATGAGATCGGGACGATCCAACCCATTGAGCCAGATGTCTGTTTCGCCGCGTGCCAGGCGCTGCAGTCCGCGCGCAAGACGTCGCAACGGCTTCGTCAGCGAGGTGAGCAACTTCCAATAGATGAGACTTGTGGCGACAAGGACGGCGAGCTCCGCACCGGCCACGAGAAGAATGTGCCGGACGCTGGCGTCCAAGTGGGCATCGGCGCTCGCGATCAGATCATCGAATAGGCGCGTCTGCAGCGCCTCCAGTTGACCTATGACTGCGGCGTAGGCCTCCATCCAAGCCTCTTCCGTGATCGTCAGCGCCCCGTCACCGCGAAGCCCGTTGATCAGCTCGGAATAGATCTCGTCCCGGCGCAACGATTGCTCCGCGCCCTCAATTGCCGTGAGCGCATCGCGCTGCTCGGGTGTGGCGACTGCGCGAAACTGGTTCTTTAGGTTGCGGTACTGACCCTTTTGCTCGCTGATCAGGACCAAAGCCTCCCCACGGCCGGCTCCGGGCAAAAATCCGATGACCCCGCGCGCCTGGGTTTGCGCCAGGGCCTCAATGGCCTGCGCCAGACTGTACTGCGCCCGAGCGTCTGCGATGTATCCGACGTCTTGGCCGAGGAGCGTCTGGACATCCGAGGCAAAGCTCGCGTCGCTGAGGATCTGACCGTAGGCGGCGAGAACGTCCGCCGGGCCGAGCGTGCCGGTGTCGACGCCCTCGCGAAGCGCCGAAATGCCCTCGATCTCTGCGGCGAGGCGGATCGCGCGGGGCCCCAGGCGCGCCTCGAGCTCGGGCACGCGCAGGGCATCGAGGCGCTGCATCATGTCGACGTAGTCGACGGCGATGATCTCGTCGGTTCGAATGCGTTGCGCGTCAAGTGCAGCGCCGCGCTCGTCTTTGACCAGCCAATCCATGGTTGCGACGCGCTCATCGCGCAGCGCCGCTATGAAGGACCGGGCGTCCCGGGCGATCAAAGAGGCCTCCTTCTCGCGCTGCGCCTGCTGGAACTGGGTGACGTGCCCATAGATCGAATAGGCGCCAAGAAGAACGAGCGCGACGAGCGGAGGTACGAGCATCACGACGAGCCGGCGCGCGAAGCGAGCGGCCGCAGTGTTCTCCTCGCGCAGCAAGAACTTTTTGGACTCGTCGTCGAGCATCGGCCGAGCACCTCGCCAAAACAATCCGAACCAAGGTGCCACAGGGAGATCAAAGCGCGGTTAACTCGCCCGCGTGCGCGTCTCTGGATTACCTAAAACACGCGGTTAGGTCTGCTCGCCTTTTCTGGTGCGATGCTTGTCAAGGGCTGTTTTGCGGCGCGGCTTGCGGTCCTTGTAGGGATTGGCCCCCCCCCGCACGAGCAAACGGATGGGCGTGCCCGGCAGATCGAAATCGCGTCGAAGCCCCGCGACAAGAAAGCGTTTGTAGTCCTCCGGCAGCGCATCGGGCACCGAACAAAAGACGACGAAGCTCGGCGGGCGGGACTTGACCTGCGTGATGTAGCGGAGTTTCAGCCGCCGCCCCCCGGGCGCCGGTGGCGGATGGTGCGCCACCTCGCCCGCGAGCCATGTGTTGAGCCGCGCCGTCGGGATCCGGGCGTTCCAAACCTTGTGCGCCTCGAGGATGGCCTTGTTCAACCGGTCGAGCCCCTGCCCGGTCAGACCCGACAGCGTCACCATGGACACGCCCCTGAGCTGCGGCAGCGACCGCTCGAGGGTCGAGCGGAGGGCACGCTCAGCCGCGCCCCGGTCCCGGGCGAGATCCCACTTGCTGACAGCGACGACGAGGGCGCGCCCCTCGCGCTCGACCAGATCGGCGAGGCGAAGGTCCTGAGTGTCGAAGGGGGACGCGGCATCGACGAGAAGGACGACGACTTCGGCAAAGCGCACAGCGCGGAGACCGTCGGAGACGGCCAGCTTCTCCAACTTCTCCTGGACGCGCGCACGCTTGCGCATGCCGGCCGTATCGAACACGCGGAAGAGGCGTCCGCCCCAGGTGATGTCGAGGGCGATGGCGTCGCGCGTGATCCCCGCCTCGGGTCCGGTCAGCAAGCGATCTTCGCCGAGAATGCGGTTGGCCAGAGTGGACTTGCCGGCATTCGGGCGACCCATGATGGCAATTTGGACTGGCTTGGCGGGGTCGATCCCCTCGCCTTCCTCCTCCGGCGGTTCGGTCGCAGTCGCGCCTGGCGCTGCAACGTGGTCGCTAAGGCGCGCAAGAAGATCTTCGAGCCCTTCGCCATGCTCCGCCGAGAGGGCGATGGGGTCGCCGAGCCCGAGCGCGAAAGCGTCGTAGTATCCTCCCTCCCCCGCACGCCCCTCAGCCTTGTTCGCCACCAAAATCACCGTTTGCGCGGTGCGGCGGAGGAGCCCGGCCAGGACCTCATCCGCCGGTGTGACCCCTGCCCGCGCGTCAATCATAAAGAGGCATACATCCGCGGCGGCGATCGCCCGCTCTGAGAGGGCGCTCATGCGCGCCTCCAGGCTGCCCGCCGCGGCGTCGTCGAGGCCAGCCGTGTCGATCACCCTAAAGCGGAGCGGTCCGAGACGGGCATCGCCCTCGCGGAGGTCGCGGGTCACCCCCGGCTGGTCGTCGACGAGCGCAAGCCGCCGCCCGACCAACCGGTTGAACAGTGTCGACTTGCCGACATTCGGGCGGCCGACCAGGGCGACGGTGGTGCTCATCCGCGCTCAGCGGTAGGCGTGGAGGACGCCGCGCCCGGACAGAATGTAGAGCGTGCCGTCCGCGAGCGCCGGGGGGGCTGCCGCCCCTCCCGGGATGGGCAGTGTTGGCCCCGGGGTTCCCGTGACTGGATCAAAGCTCCTGAGCTCACCGTCGCTCGAGGCCACGAGCAATCGCCCGCCGGCGAGGAGCGGACCATAGTGGCGAAAGGCCGTCCGCCGCCGGCTCGGGTTCACCCATTCGGGGAGGGGCTGGCGCCAGAGGACATCCCCCGTCTCCGCGTCGAGGCGGAGGAGTTCGGCCTGATCCGACACCAGAAACAGAGACGGACCGATGGGCAGCACCGGCCCGTAGGCGCCGTCAGCCTGGGTCCAGAGCCGGTCGCCCGACCGCCGGTCGAGCGCCACCACCTGTCCGGCCTGGTTCGCGGCATAGACGGTTATATCGTCGATCACCGGGTCGCCCGAGATATCGGCGATCCGGCTCCGCGCGAGCTCCCTCCGGCCCGCGGTCAGGGCTGCCGACCAAACGCGCCGACCGTTCTCGGTGAGGAGTGCGATGACCTCACCCGATTGAAAGGGAACGACAGCGATCGCGCCACGGATTGCAGGGCTCGCACCCCCGAGGAGGCCCGCCCCGAGGCCGACGCCTTCGACCCGCCAAGCGATTGCGCCGCTTTCGGTTTCGATCCCATGTGCAACATCGTTCCGGGAGATCGCAACAACGCGCTCACCCGAGACGGCCGGTGCGGCGCGGATCGTGCCGTCGACCTGCGTCCGCCAGATCACCTCACCGGTTTCGGGGTCGAGGCGGATGACTTCGCCGTAGCCCGTGGTCGCGATCAGAGCGCCCGCGTCGAACGCGAACCCGCCGCCAAACCCGGCCCCGACACTCTCACCCGCCGGTCTGAGGTCCGTCCGCCACAGCACACGCCCCTCGGGCGAGAGCGCACTGGCCCGAGCTGCGGCGTCGAGGGCGAAGATCCGGCCCGCGGCCACCACAGGTGGCGAGACGATCCGCGTCCGTCGGGCGTCCCCGGTGCCGACGCTGGTCGACCACACCCGCTCCGGCGCCTGAGCAAAGGCCAAGTGACCCGGCAAGTGCAGGCTGGAGCCAGCGACATGCGTCCATTCCGTGTTGCGCCGTGCGGCGGGCAAGGTCAGCGGAACGGGTTCGTCGGGAAGGGCATTGGTCTCGGCCGGCGCGCGCACGAGTTCCCGCTCGCCGGGTAGGATCACCTCCGGATCGGAGCATGCGCTGAGGAGCGCGAGGCAGAGGAGGCAAAGGCGGTGCACCGCGCCTATCCGTCGAGATCCGGCATGATCAGTCCCGGCGCATCGGGCACGACCCCGCCGAGCGCTGTGATCAGCCCCTCGATCCGCGCGCGGCTCTCGGCGTTGAGCGTCGCATCAGAGAGGCTCGATCCGAACGCATCGAGCGCGCCGTCGCGGTCGCCCTCTTCGAGCCGGATAAGCCCCACCTGTTCCTCCGCAAGTCCGCGAAGCGGGTGCTCCGGCTCGGTCAGGAGGGCCAGAACGGCCAGTCGGGCCTCGACCGACCGAACGCCGCCCGCCCCCACCATCGCGAGCTTGAGCCGCGCCACATCCGCGTAGATCGGCGACACCCCTGCCCCACCCGCCACAGCCTCCAGCGTCTCGGCCGCCGCTTCGCGGTCGCCGGATTGCGCCTGAAGCCCGGCGAGTTGCATGCGCAGCACCGGCTCCGCCGTCCCTCCCTCCTCGAGGAGCGCCTCAATCCCGGCAATCGCCGTCGCGGGGTCGGCGGCCGTAAGCGCCGCAGAAATCGCGTCGCCGCGCGCCTCCGCGGCGGTCCGGACCGAGTACTCGCGATACTCGGAGAAGCCGATGGCGCAGATCACGAGGATCAGTCCGCCACCGATCCAGGGTGCATACCGTCGAAGGGTGCGGATCATCTGGTCGCGCCGGACCTCTTCGGTCACTTCTTGCAAAAAGGAATCGTTCTCGGACAAACCGACCTCCGCCTGTCTCCGAATGATCTAATAGGCGCGCAGACCGCCAGACACCAGCCCGGAACACAGACTCAGGCCACCGCTTGCTGACGCTACGAAAGCTCATCCGGTCCTCTTGCGTCCGATGTAAGACACGCTTACTTTGACGTCATGTCAGCCTGATGGGACACTCTGTTGCGTCAGCCTGTTGAGGAGATGTCGCGCCATGCGCGTTCTGCCCTTTGTCACCGCGCTGCTCGGTGCACTCGCATTGTATGGTCTGATCATCGAGCGGGACACGCTGCGGACCCTGGCGGGGGTCGAGACCGCCGCCGCCGCGGAACCCGCGACGGCCGCAGCCGAACCGGGCCTCGATGCGGCGCCGACAGTGCGTGTCGTTGTGCTCCGCTCCACCGCACAACCGGTGGAGAGCGCGCTCACGCTCTCCGGGCGCACCGAAGCGACCCGGCAGGTTGAGATCCGGGCGGAGACCGATGGGCCGGTGATCTCCGAGCCGATCGCGAAAGGCACATCGCTCTCCGAAGGCGATGTGATGTGCAAGATCGATCCGGGCACCCGGCCGGCAACCCTCGCGGAAGCCAAAGCAAAACTGGCGGAGGCAGAGACGAACTTCCGCGCCGCGAGCCGCCTCGCCGAGCGGGGGTTTCAAGCCGAAACGACGGCGATCGGCCGCGCCGCGGAGCTCGAGAGCGCTGTCGCCGAGGTCGAGAAGGCGCAAAAGGAGCTCGAGCGTCTCGAGATCCGGGCGCCCTTTGCGGGCCTGCTCGAGACCGACACCGCGGAGCTCGGCACGCTCCTGCAGTCGGGCAACCTGTGTGGCACGCTGATCGCACTCGACCCGATTGAGCTCGTGGGCTTTGTGCCGGAGCTCGACGTCGAGCGGGTGACGCTCGGTGCTGAGGCCCGCGCCAGACTGTCCTCCGGGCGCGAAGTGACAGGCAACGTGCGCTTTGTGGCGCGCTCCGCGGACCCGCTGACCCGCACGTTCCGCGTTGAGATCGAAGTGCCGAACCCCGACAACGCGATCCGCGACGGCCTCTCTGCCGAAATTGTGATCGCGCTCGAGGGCAGCATCGGTCATCTCGTGCCGCAATCGGCCCTCACACTCGACGACAGCGGCACTCTCGGCGTCCGCCTCCATGTCGACGGTGTCGCCCGGTTCAACCCGGTCAGCGTGATCCGGGACGACCTGGAGGGGATCTGGCTTGGCGGCCTGCCCGAAAGCGCGGACGTGATCGTGATCGGACAGGACTTTGTGACCGAC
>JBCCWM010000160.1:0-9633 GCA_039193505.1 Pseudomonadota bacterium
AGCGCGCCCCCCGGGCAAAAGTCGTTCTGTACATCGATCACGAGCAGCGCGTCGGCCATCGGCAATCCCCCTCATCCCAGGGCCCAGATGTCGCGCGCCGCCCCGAGGGCGTCAAGCGCGGAGGAGGCAGCGCACCAGGGCTGTGCGAAAGCGGAGACGGCGGCGGATCATGGGGCACCCTTTCAAGCTGTGCCTTCTCTGAACGCGCCAGGTCCGCTGATCCGTCGCTCAGTCGTCGAAGGGTGTGACCGCGGCGACGATCACGGCGTTCTCGTCGAGGGCGCGGCGCATCAGCGCCTCCTCCTCGAGGTCGATGTCGATGCCCTCGGCCCGCTGCTCGGTGAGCGAGCCGTGACCCTGGACATCGAGGGGCGCCATGTCGGCCGTCTTGAGGAGCGCGACAGTCTCGCGCACAGCCTCCGCTTCGTCGACACCTGCAGCATAGCAGAGGAGAGCCGCACCCGTTGACCCCTCCGGCAGGCCGTCGCCGGCCTTGCGTCCGACCTCCACCACCAGAGTGTAGACATCGGCCATGTCAGAACATGATCTTGACGAGCGGCATGAGCTGCAGCGCGGGGATGTTCATGTCGATCGGCGGCTCCGGCATATGCGGCCGCGGTTGGTTCATCAGCCCCGAGGAGTAGATCTCGACCTGGCTCCGCGGCTTGGCGGCGCGCACGTCCTTCATGTGCCGCTCGTAGTGATGCAGATCCGGTCGGCGCTGCTTCACCCACTCAGGAATGATGTAGGGACTGCCCACATGGAAGAGTTTGGTGAGCATATAGTAATCCTCGACGATCTGCGCCTGCTCTTCTGCCGGATAGTCGCCGAAACTCTGCGCATCCGAGAGCTTGTAGTTGTAGTATGCAGCGTTTCGCGACTTCACCGTCACCTGGGCTTCAAGCTGATGGTAGACGGAGCATGAGATGTACCGCGTGCCCCGGTTCTGATATTGCCAGACATGCATCGTCTCATGGACAAGCGTGGCCCGGCCATAGGCTGTGTTGAACCGCTGACCCGGCCTGATGCGGATCTGATTTCCGAGGGTTGTGGGCGCATTGGCGACCGCCGCTTCGACGATCCTGATCCTGGTGAGATCGACCGAGCCTTGGAATATGTCCTTCAGGAGCTTTTGCTCGGTGATGTAAAGCGGGCGGCCAAACGGCGAGGTGACGTTGCCGAGCTGGATCAAGAGATGCTCCACGGCCGGCAATGTGACAGCAAGTGGTGCGGCCGGTGGTCCGCCGAGCGCGGTCGGGTCCTTCTGCCAGATTTTGTGAAGCCGCGCGTCCACATCCGCCTTCTCTTGCTTTCGCTTTTTGTGTTTTCGCCAAGGCAGCATGGATCATCCTCTCGCGGTGCTCACACGCAGCTTACCGACGGCAGGCGTCCTGGCAATGCGCAGCGATGACGGGTCCTCAGAACCCGATGCGACGACCGCCGCCCGCGGAGCGCCCGCGCCGTCGCACGGTGGGCGCGTTGCCGCGGCCGAGGACCGCGGGTTGAGGTGGCTCAGGGGCTGGCTTGGTGGCGGCCGGCGAGGCCTCGGGCGCGCCGCCCCACGGGCCGGTGCGCGGCTTCGGCTCTTTGGCGGGCGGCCTCGGGCTTGCAGGCTCCGGTTTGACTTCGGGCACCCTCTCTCTGCGGCTGCCGGCGAGGAACAGCCGGTAAAAGAGCCACGCTTGGCCGGCAAAGGGCAAGAGCAGGCCGAACGCAAACTCGAGCCCCGGCACTGGGCTGCCCACATCGCGGAGCCGCCGAACGATGGAGGACAGAACGAGCCAGACTGCGCCGATGCCGGCATAGGCGAGCTCCCGCGGCCAGTCATCGAGCGAAATCTGGATCAGGTCTTCGGGCGGCAGGCCGGGCAAGTAGTGCTCAAAGGCAAGGACGACGATCAGAATGGCGAAGGCGAGGTTCAGAAGGAACCCGCCCCGGCCGAGGCGCCCAGCGAAGAGGAGTGCGTCCATGCCCGGCACGGGGCTCAGTCCCTCAAAAGCTCGTTGATGGAGGTCTTCGACCGTGTGCCCGCGTCCACCTGTTTGACGATCACCGCGCAGTAGAGGTGCACTCCGCCCGTAGACGGCATTGAGCCCGCGACGACGACGGAGTAGGGCGGCACCTCGCCGGTCGTGACCTCACCGGTGTCGCGGTTCACGATTTTGGTCG
This sequence comes from Pseudomonadota bacterium, assembly GCA_039193505.1. Classification (GTDB taxonomy): domain Bacteria; phylum Pseudomonadota; class Alphaproteobacteria; order Rhodobacterales; family Rhodobacteraceae; genus Algicella. The sequence continues at coordinate 2,170 of JBCCWM010000160.1, forward strand.
ACTTGCCGATAAAGACACCCATGCCGAGGACCGAGCCCTCGCGCACGATGCAGCCCTCGACGACCTCGGAGCGCGCGCCGATGAAGCAGTTGTCCTCGATGATCGTCGGCTCGGCCTGCAGCGGCTCGAGAACGCCGCCGATGCCGACACCGCCCGAGAGGTGGACGTTCTTGCCGATCTGCGCGCAGGAGCCGACGGTGGCCCAGGTGTCGACCATCGTGCCGCTGTCGACATACGCGCCGAGATTGACGAAAGAGGGCATCAGAACGACCCCGGGCGCGATGTAGGCGGAGTGGCGAACGACCGCTGTCGGCACCGCGCGGAAGCCTGCGGCGCGCCACTGGTTGTCGCCCCAGCCCGCAAACTTGCTGTCGACTTTGTCCCACCAGGTCCCGCCCTGCGCCCCGCCGGCCTGGATCTCCATGTCCTTGAGGCGAAAGCCGAGAAGAACGGCCTTCTTGGCCCACTGGTTGACCGTCCAGGCACCGTCGGCTCCCGGTTCCGCAACGCGGAGCGTGCCCTCGTCGAGGGCGGCGAGCGTTTCTTCCACGGCCTCCCGCGGGGCTCCGGTTGTGGCTGGGCTGATCCCATCCCGCGCGTCCCATGCGGCCTCAACCGCCGTCTCGAGGTCTTGCCTGTCCATCCACCCGCTCCCTGGAACTCTCACTCGCGCTTTAGCCTGTGGCCTCTGCGGCCGCAACTCGTGCCGCCTTGACGGCAGCGTTCCGAACGGCATGCTCAGGGCCGGCCAGCGGAAGGGACAAAACCGATGACCAAGTCCGGGGACCGCCACCCCCTGTCGCGTGCAAAGGACGATCTGGTCCATGTCGAGCATGTGCCCGACACGCCCCAGACCCGCTCACCCTCTTACCGCCTGGCCTTCGCAGATCCGGAGTTCCTGACGCGTGAGGACCTCCGACCCCTGCGCCTGCAGCTCGAGCTGATGAAGCCCGAGATCGCGCTCGAAGAGGCCGGCATCCGCTCCACCATTGTGATGTTCGGCGGCGCGCGCATCCCGGCGCCGGAGGCGGCCGCGGGGGCGCGAACCAAAACGCTCTCCGATCTCAGCCACTTCTACGCGGAGGCGGAGGAGTTCGCCCGCCTCTGCACGCTCAAGTCCAAACTCGGCGGCGCAACCGAGGGCGTGATCATCACCGGCGGCGGACCCGGGGTGATGGAGGCCGGCTGCCGAGGAGCCGAGGCCGCGGGCGGCCGGTCGATCAGCCTCAACATTGTGCTGCCGCACGAGACGGCGCCCAACGCCTATGCAACGCCGGAACTTGCGTTCAACTTCCATTATTTCGCGGTTCGAAAAATGCACTTCCTGATGCGAGCGGAGGCCGTAACGGTCTTTCCGGGCGGCTTCGGCACGCTCGACGAGCTCTTCGAGACGCTGACCCTCGTCCAGACGGGGCGGATGGCGCGGCTGCCGATCCTCTTGTTTGGGGAGCGGTTCTGGCGCTCGATCATCGATTGGGACGCACTCGCCGACGCGGGCACGATCGGGCACGAGGATCTCGATCTCTTTCGCTATGTCGAGACCGCCGAAGCCGCGGTCGAGGCGATCGAGACCTGGGAGGGTTAAGTTGCGCCAGCGGCCAACGTGAACTCCACAAGCTCGGTCCGCTGAAAAAAACGCCCATTGTCGTCGGAGATGCAAAGGATCCGGATCTGCCCGTTGGCATCGCGCCAGAGCGCCATCCCTTCGAGGTTGTCGAACATGCCGCGGCCGCTTTCGATCAGGGTCTCTTCGGCCTTCAGTTCGGTCGCGCCGATCTCAAAACGTCGGATGCGGCTCCGAAATCCGAGGAGCCCGTGATCCCGCTCCAGAATGTAGAGCCGCCCGTCAGGGCCGATTTCGGCGCCGACAACCAGAAAAGGCGGACGCCGCGGCACGGAGAACGGGATGCTCCAGGCGCCCTCCCGGTAGCGGAACACAGGGAACGGTCGGTCAAGCGCACCTGAGCGTTCCGGAATGGCATAGAGCGTGCCGTCGGGACCGGCCGCGAGAGCCTCGATCGCGGAGTTGTTTTGGAGCGCCTCGAACTCGCGGGGGGTGGGAACGGCCTCGGGTGGCACCTCGAAATGGCGGTAGGCGGAGATCCGGTCGACCGCCTCAAAGGACACATAAAGCCTGCCATCCGAGCCGCGCGAAAGCCCCTCGGCGTCGATCCGGTACCCGCTCGCCTCCGTGCCGTCCGGGTCGAGGAGGGGCCCACTCTCGCGCAGTGTGACGCCTGTCAGGGCCCCGTTCCGCCGCGTCAGGTCCGCCTCCGCGAAATGCCCCTTGTCGCCCACGGTCCATATCCGAGAGCCGTCCGGGCTGACGGCGAGGCCTGAGTAGTGGCCGAACTCCGCCGTGTCGGCGCGCCAGACGACACGCGCCGTGCGCTCGATGGGGCCGGCGGCCGCGACAGTCGCGATGAGGGTCAGCGCTATTGCAAAAGGGCGGAGCATTGCTGCGGCAGATCGGCCAGCGTGGTGGCCCGTTTCGGCTTTGGCGTCACTTTCGGCGCGGTCGGATCGGGCGGCGGCGGGTCGAGCGCGTCGGTGACCCACCAGACCGCATCCGCGCAGCCATCGCCCGGGGGGATCGGCTTTTGCTCCTGGCACTCGGGGTTCCCGGCAGGGCAATTGAGGCGGACGTGGAAATGATAGTGGTGGCCCCACCAGGGTCTGATTTTTCTCAGGTATTGCCGGTCGCCCTGCTCATCGGCGCACATCTGAAGCTTGACCGGCGCGGTGACGAAAATCCGCGCCACAGATGGGTCGCGCGCGGCGGCCCGCAAGATGCGGTGATGAGCGAAGGTCCAGTTCGCGTTCACACTCCTCTGATCCGCCCCCCTCACGGAGATCGACGACACCAGTTCCCGATCTTCTCGGCTGTAGTCGAGCCGGATCGCCGGGCGCATCCAGATGTCGACATCGAGGCCCATCTGGTGGCTGGTATGGCCGGTCAGCATCGGCCCGCCGCGCGGCTGAGAAATGTCGCCGACATAGAGCCCCCGCCACCCCACTTTGGTGGCTGCGATCGAGAGGCGCTTGATGAAGCTGATCGCGTCGGGATGGCCCCAGTTCCTGTTTCGGCTGAGCCGCATCGCTTGCCAGGTCGCTCCGGTTTCGGGCAATTGCTGCGCCCCGGCAAGGCAGCCCTTGTTGTACGTCCCGAGTGCGGCGGGCGGCGCCGCAGAGGCCGTCGCCACCCGTCCGAAGAGCTGTTTCGCGGGTGTTTGAGCCGGCACCGACATCGGCAGCGCGAAGAGAAAGAGGCAGAGCAGCAGGCGGATCATACGTGACCTCAATGCATTGCTTTCACCCGAGCATATCAGGTTACGTGCCGCCCTGCGAGCCGGCGCTCAGTCGAGCAGCACCTCATCCGGCGGCCAGGGCCGCGCATCCTCCGCCTCGCACCAGGCCTGGACCCAGGCGGGAAGTTCCGGATCCCAGTCCTCGGCCTTGACCGCAGCCAGAAGCCGGTCCGTCGGCACGATCCCGTCCGCGGAGGTCACGGCCTTTCGTAGGAGGGCCGAGCAGGCCGGGGTCTCCCCGAGCCAGATCGTCTGATGGATGTAGAGAAAGCGGGCATCCCGCCCGACCGCGCGGCTCTGCACCCGAACCAGATCGAAGAGCTTGATCCGGCGGCGGTACCGGACCGAGGTGCCCGCAACCGTGAGGCCCCAGCGCTCGCGTTGCAGCGCTGCGACCAGACCGGTCCTGACACCGAGGCTGAAGCGTCCGATGTCCAGAAGCGTCAGGGTCCGGCCGTTGTTCAACTCCCCCCAGGGGTCGAGATCCCAGGGCATGCAGCGGTGGTTTGAGACGTGAGCGTCCGCAAACGAGAGCGCGGGCGCGCGGCGCGCGGCGGCGACAGCCAGAGCGAACCGGATAAATGGATACATTCCATGCCCTCCCTCCCGCGCAGAAGGCCCCGCGGGCGGCCGAGGCGCAAGCACATCGTTGCGTCAGCTTTCGGGCATTGGCGGGTTGCGGCGCTTGCGCCTTGGACTTACCTGTCGGCTCGACGGCGGATGACAGGAGACGGCTGTGGACACGATTGCAAAGCTTCTGGGGCTGGTCCTCGACGTTGTCTGGTTCTTGGTGATCGCCCAAGTGATCCTGAGCTGGCTGGTGCAGTTCGAAGTGCTGAACCTCCGCCAGCCGATCGTCTATCAGATCTGGTCGGGCCTCGGCCGTCTGCTGGAGCCGATCTACGCGCCCGTGCGCCGGATCCTGCCGTCGACGGGCGGGCTCGACCTGGCACCGCTTGTGGTGCTTGTGGGGATCCTCGCCATCCGGATCATTGTGGGCGACGCCACAGGTGTCTCGATCTGACAGTCACGCCGAGGCCAGATGGACGCGCCCGGTTTCGGGGCTCGTCAGCGTCAGGTGAAGGACCGGCCTCGGTGCCTCGCGCCCCAGGCTTATCGCCTCTGTCGCGCCGAGTGCCACGAGCTCTGCGAAGAGCGCGGCCGGCCCGTCGACGCGGAAGGCGCTCAGCTGTAGGCCCTGATCCGGCAGGCTTTCCGACGGCGGCAGGGACCCCTCCTCCCACTCGATCAGAGAGGGGTAGGCCCCCGACCAGAGCGGCCAGCCGTCCGCGGGCACTGTGAGGCGCCAGCGCAAGTCGTCGCGAGATAGGGTATGCACAGTCCCGGGATCGCGTGGTGCCGCAGCCAGCGCGGCGTCGAGGTCGCGGGTCCGTGCAACCCATGTGGCCAAAGCGGGCGGCGTCTCGGGGAGTGCACCGTCAAGCCCGTACCAACGCGCATGCGGCGGCGGTGGTGCCTCCGGGTCGATGGCGATCAGTTCCAGATAGGCATGGCCGAGCCGCCAGAGCCGGTTGTATGTGCCCATCGCAGCGTGCCGACCCGCGCCGGTCGGCGGCAGGCCCAGCGCTTGGCTCATCCACTTCGTGGCCGCGGGCAGGTCCGCGCTGGTGAAGACGAGATGGTCAAGGGCCAACATCGCGCGCTCTCTTCTGGCAACAGGCTGATCCGCGTGCTACCGCAGTCTCGCGGGGAAAGCGATCCCCCGGACGCCGGCATCCGCCCAAGCATCGCCCGACCTCATGCTGAGGAGACATGGGCCATGTCCGACTATCGACTTCCATCCCTTGTGCCAGACCGTCTGCCCCAGGGCGCGCGCCTGATCGACGTCCGCCGCCGCCCTGCCTATCAGACCGCGGTTGAGCGGCTTGCCGGTGCCACCTGGATCGATCCCGAGAGCCTCCACCTCGCGCACAGGATTTTCGCCGCGGAGACCCCTTTGGTCTTCTACTGCGTTCATGGCCACGAGGTTAGCCAATATGCCACTGCGATGGCGCTGGTCGCGGGGCGAGAGGCGGCGTATCTCCGGGGCGGGTTCGAGGCGGCCGTCGCCGCGGGGCTGCCGCGAGAGGCGCGAGGGGGTATGGCATGAGTGACGCGAACCACACGCTCCGCCTTGCCGACGCGCTGCCGGTCTACGTCCGGATCGGCCTTCTCTCCTTTGGCGGACCCGCGGCCCAGATCGCCCTGATGCAGGACGAGATTGTGGCTCGCCGCGGCTGGGTCGACGGCGGCGCCTTCCAGCGGGGTCTCAACGTCGCAATGCTGTTGCCCGGACCGGAGGCACAGCAGCTTGCCACCTGGCTCGGCTGGCGGCTTCACGGCGTTGCCGGCGGTCTGGCCGCGGGTCTGGCCTTCATCCTCCCAGGGGCGGGGCTGATGGTCCTGCTGGCCTGGATTGCCGCGCACTACGGCGACGTGGGACTTGTCGGCGCGGTCTTTTACGGCGTCCAGCCAGCCGTCCTGATCCTCGTTGCCCGTGCGCTCCGCGCCCTTGCCGGGCGCGCGGTCAGCACGCCGCTCCATTGGGCGCTTGCCGGCGCCGCCTTTGTCGGGATCTGGGCGCTTGGCCTGCCCTTTCCCCTGATTGTCGCCGCAGCCGGTGCGGCGGGGATCCTGCTCCTGCCCAACACGGGCGAGAGCGGGCCGGGCGCGAGCGGCATGGCGTGGGGCGGACCGCTCCGTACCATTGCCGTCAGTCTCGGGCTGATCGTGGGCGTTGCCCTCGCCGTGGAGCTTCTCTTCGGGGCCGAACCGTTCCGAGACGTCGCGGCCCTTTTCACCACAGCGGCCTTCGTCTCTTTCGGCGGCGCCTACGCCTTGCTGCCCTACGTCGCAGAGCGCGCAGTCGAGACCTACGGGTGGCTCACAGCCACCGAGATGCTGAACGGTCTCGCCATCGCGGAGGCCACGCCAGGGCCGCTGATCCTCGTCAACGTCTATGCGGGCTTTTACGCCGGACAGAGCGCAGGGTGGGGCGCGCTCACCGCGGCGCTCGCCTGCTTCTACACCTTCGCACCGAGCTTCATGCTGATCCTCGCGGCAGCCCCCTATGTCGAGGCGATGCAGTCCGTCCGCTGGATCCGGAGAGCGCTCGCGGGCGTCTCAGCCGCCGTGGTCGGCGTGATCCTGAACCTAACCGTCTATCTCGGCGAGGCGGCGCTCTTCCCCGACGGGCTGACTGCGACGCCTGCTTGGCCCAAGCTTGCGCTTCTCGTCGCGCTCGTCGCGCTCTCCTTCGCGGTGCGGCTCGGGATGGTGCAGCTCGTGGGCATCGGCGCCGCGGCAGGGCTCACGCTCTACGCCGCGGGGCTGATCTGAGCTTAGGTGTTCAGTCCCGGCATCTGTTGGATTGGATCGACGATGGATCGATCCGGCTCTGACGTCCAGATTTTGCACATGTATTCCTAGGACGTTAGACCGCTGAGCGTCTTGAGACGGCGTGCGAAGTTGTAGGCGTCGAGGACGTCGGCGAGATGGCTGCGGAGCTGGTCGTGGCTGTCGTAGTGGGAGCGCTTGACGGTCGCGTTCTCGATCGTCCGGTTCATCCTCTCGACCTGTCCATTGGTCCATGGATGGTTCGGCTTGGTGAGCCTATGCTCGATCCCGTTCGCCTCGCAGATCATATCGAACCGCATCGGCCGGGAGATGATTGTGGTTCGGTTACGCGGCTGTTCTGCGAATTGGATGCCGTTGTCGGTGAGGATCGTGTGGATCCGGTAGGGGACGGCGTCGAGCGGGAACTCCGGGACCTCCCAAGCAGTCTTTCGATCCGCCTTTTCCACCAGTTGCGCCAAGGCGAACTTGCTCGTTCGGTCATTGGCCGCGAAGAGAGAGAACTTGCCTTCGGCTGTCCTTAGCTCGGCGCGGTCGATGTGGAAGAAGCCGATCGGATAGCGCTTGAACCGCTGCTTCTTCGGCTTGTCGCCATCCATCTCTGGCAAGCGAGAGATGCCGTGTTTCTGAAGGCATCTGTGCAAAGAAGACCGCGTGAGATGCGTTCGGCAGCCGGTCGTGCCTGCCCATTTCGGAAGATCCGCCCACTTGTTCGGACGACATCCGCCCAGTCAGACCGGGCTATCCGCCCACCTTTGGCGCGCCGCTGCGAGGCGTGGGGTTCCGGTTGTCAGGTCTGACC
>JBCCWM010000161.1:0-9557 GCA_039193505.1 Pseudomonadota bacterium
CAGAAAACCGGGCACTCTCTCACGGACAGCGCTCACCGCTTAACCGTCGCGCCGACCCTGCCGAACCGGAACCGGGCGGGCGATATCAGCGGCGTTTGAACCGGTGACGGCTGGCCCTTCCTCGCTGCGATCCTGGACCTGCGCGGCGTGTCGTGGGATGGGCGCTGTGGCCGCATGACGCGACCCCGCGATCCGAGCCCTGAAGACGGAGATCGCGCTCCGGCGCCCGCCGAAGGGGTGCTTCCATCGGACCGACCGCGGCAGCCAATGTTGCTCTCACGCCGTTCCGACGCTCCTGCGTCCGCAGGGCTTCGAGGTCTCGATGAGTGGCACGGTTGCGTGCCACGACACTGCCGCCGTCGCTCCAGTCTTCGCGAACATCGGAGCGCAGATGCTCCGGCAAAGATCATGGTCACCGCGCCGGTCGGCCGACGTCGCTCTCCTCGACCACGTCAACGGCTTCTGCAATCCGCGTCGCAGGCACTCAGTCCTCGCCCGGAAAAACCCCCTGGCATTCGAAACTCGGGCCGCCGGAACGAATACGTCGCAGGTCCACTTTTGGCGCCAAATGTCGACACCGCGGCGATGCAGGCGCGTGTCTTCGAGGTCGGTGCCCATGTTGCCCCTTGCGCTTCTGGTTCCGAACCAGACCGACTTGCACATGTAAGGCACGCTCCTCGCATCGCCCCTATGCCGCCGCCTCGATGTCGGGAGCCCAGTTCCGTCGCAAACGGCTAGCAGATTGCGCGTGACAACCGGCCCTCGCACGGTGTGGTCAAGAGCTGCGACATCGTCGATCAGAGCAGAACCTTGGCGCATCCGTTCAACTGGGCGGCGCGAAGGAACACATGGGTCCGATCCATGCCGGTTGGTATGAGTGTTGGCGTCGGTGGGAGACGATGCAGGTGCGCGCGACGACTGAGCCGCGAGAGCTTTGCGCGAGGACGGCGCCGTTAGCGCGCGGAAGGGGCCGCCATGTCGCGCACGTGACGGAGGAGGGCGATGAAGCCCGCCACTTGGTGCGCGGCCGTGGCACGCCCCTTCTCGGCCGTGGCAGCGGCGGCGTTGCCGACAGTGCCGGACGGTGCCAGATCTGTCGCGATCCAGCCGTAGCTGACGGGACCGATCGGCGCGATTGTGGAGGTCTCGGCGCTTGAGACAAAGGTCTCGGCCGCGGACATGTCGACGGTCTCCGGGCGGAACGCGAGCATCAGCGAGGTCTCGACGTCGCCGCCATGGATCCCGAAGCGCAGTTCTTGGTCGGGATACATGCCCTCAGGATGGCCGAACGCGCCCCACTGGCACTTGATGGCAAGCATATCGGCCTCGACCCGCAGCTCTCGCGACAGGATCGAGATCAAATCCAGATTGCCGCCATGGGAGTTCACGATCACGATCTTTCGAAGACCCGCGCGCGCAACCGAGAGTCCGATCTCGGTCCAGGTGGCAAGCGCCGTCGCGGCAGAAAGGGTGAGGGTCCCGGCGGCCCAAAGATGCTCATTGGACTTGCCGACGGCCTGGACGGGCAGGATCCGGATGTCGAGATCGGGCGGACACTCGCGTCGGAGCGTTTCGAGCATGCCATGCATGATCATCGTGTCGGTGCCGACAGGAAGATGCGGCCCGTGCTGCTCGATTGCGGCGGTCGGCAGGATGGCGATGGTCGTCGCAGGATCCGCATGTGCAATCTCGTGCGCGCGGTAGTCCGCCCAGTCCAGGCGCCTCATGGCGCCGCCCGACTGCGGGCGTGGCTTGCTGCTCTGACCTCAGTCGAGACGCTCGACGCTCTCTCAGGGGAAGACTTCCGGACGGAGGCCTTGGCGCTGCGGGGCGACCCACCTGTCGCTGCGATGCGCGGATCCGCACCGACGCCGCGGCAGTGTCCAAACATCGCACAGTGACCGAAACGGGCTCGGGCGTTTGGCCGCTGCAGCCGACCGCTCGCCCCTCGCGTGCCGCCTCGGTCTCTGACCACAGGTTGTCGGTCGACCCTTTGCCGCCCTCGGCCGCACTGAGTTGCGGCTGGCCTCGCGAAACGCCGTGCGCCGATGTGATCGAGAAGGCCTTTTCGTTGCGGCCAGGAGCCACCATGCCGTGCTCCGCTGGGACGGTCAGACGACACCCAGACCTCCCTCGGCGGTCTTATTGGGGCCGGTGTCGTCCAAGACGATAGTGCCAGTCCTGCGGGGATGTCTCCCGTCATCGCTGGCCGAAGGGGTTTCACCGAGGCACCTGATAGCAGAGGGTGCCCAACCGATCGGACCGGGCGGAAGGGTGGGCTGCAGGATTTGCAAGTCCAATCGCGTGCCCTCAGGTTGGCCCTGTGCAGATGTCGGATGCGGGATCGGTCGGCGTTGGCCCGTTTTGCAGGCACTCGCCGGGGTGACTGGGATCATACCTCAAGCACGGTGGGCGCCTCCACGGGGCGCACGGGAAAATGGTCGACGAGGCGGTCCATGGCGCGGGACACGCGGGCGAGATGCGCCGCGCGGCTCTTCGGCGTTGAGCTGTCCATGCGGTAATGCGCTGCGAAAAATGTCCGACAGCGCGGCGAGCAGAGAAGGCCAACACCGCGCAGTAGGGTCCGGCGCCCCGGCGCTCCGATCCAATGCGTGAGCCACCAGCTCGCCCCGCAGGTCGTGAACACACCAAGGCGCGTGATGTGATGGAGCGCTGGTTGGATCTGCGCGTTCTCCGCATCGGGCATCAGAAACGCTGTGCCGGGCAGGAACACCCGGTCGAGCCAGCCCTTCAGGATCGCCGGCAAGCCGTACCACCAGGTCGGGTAGATAAAGATCAGCGTGTCGCACCACCGAATGTCTTCGACATCGGGGCGCACGTTGCGGCCGTTGGTCTCGGGATCCTCGTAGTTGGCAAACTCTTCGGCTGTCAGACGCGGATCGAAATTCCGGGCGTAGAGGTCGATGACGCGGATCTCCGCGTTGGCGCCGCGGAGCTTTTCTTCCACTGTGGCGCGGACGGCGGCTGTGAAGCTCCGCGGGCTCGGGTGGGCAAAAACGATGAGGGCGCGCATTCTCAGAGTGCCTCCAGTTCGCGGCCGACCCGCGCGAGGAATGCCGCACGCGCCGCTGGACCTGCCCGGTTCATGTCATACATGGCGAGGTACCGCAATTTCTCGGGCCGCGTCACATGCCAGACGGCCCGCGTCACAATCTTGCGCGGTGGATCGCCGGCCATCAAGGCCCTGAGCCGCGTGCCCCCATAGGTCGTGACTGCGCACAGAACCCGGATCTGGGTCAAATTGGGCATCACCTTTCCGTTCTCGAGCCGAAACGAGACGCCCGGCAGGAACACGCGATCGAAGAAGCCTTTGAGAATGGAGGGAAATCCGAAGTTCCAGACCGGGAAGACGAGGACAAGGGCTTCGGCTTGCAAAAGACGGTCGACATATGGTCGCACTGCCTCTTTGTTGGTCTCAACGTCATGGTATCCGCGCCGCTCCTCTGTTGTCAGAACCGGTTGAAACCCCTCGGCATTGAGGTCGCAGTCATCAACGTCCCAGGATTTGGAAAGGGCGCGAACGGTCTCCGTGTGCAGGGCTGCCGAAAAGCTCTCCTCACAAGGATGCGCAAAGAGGACGAGAGCACGGCGCATCTAACGCGTCGCGTCGAGCTTCAGGCGACTGCTCTCGAGGGTCTGACTGATCGCAATGAACATGAACACGAGCCCCGAGTAAGTCTCCGCGATGAGGCGGCTCATCTGCAACTACTCCGCTGCTTTCATTCCCCGATAGGCGTACATCCGATCGTATCCCCAGGCCGGGTCATCCCAGGCGATCATCTTGCCAGGATTGAGGAGGCCCTTCGGGTCCGCCTCGCGCTTGAAGGCGAGCTGGCGGTCATCGACGGTTTGCCGCCCGCCCTCTTCGAGGGTGTAGCGGTGCGGGTTGAAGATAAGGGCGCCTGCGTCCTCATGCGCACGGATGATTTCGTCCAGACGCTCCTCGGTCGTGAACTTGACCAGCGAGAGACCCGCGAAGCCCACCTTGCCCTCCATCCGGATGGCCTCGAGGTGTTGGAGGACCTCGGGGCTGAACCGCGCCCGGATCTCCTCCACGAGCTTTCGGTGATCCGGGAAGCCGTAGCGGACCTGGAGATAGGTGATCGACGGATCGACCTTCAGCGCGCGGAGCGTCGTGTGGTTCCAGGTGTACTCGAAAATCGAGCCGGGATCGCGCGGCCAGGCATGGTCGTCGTTGCGGTAGAGAAGCTCTGCCTCTGGGCGGCGGCCGAGGAACGTCAGAAACCCGTCCATCGAGTGGGGCGCGATCATCAGCGCCAGCACTTGGGTGCCGGGAGCGACATGGGGTTTGACCCGCTGAAAGTAGTCATGCGCGATTGGAGCCTCGAAGAGAGTGACGAGCTTTTTGAGGATTCCGTCTTCATTGGCGAGGTCGTCGGCGAAGGCCATCGCGGCGCTGAAATCCTCCATCCCGACGAACATCTCGACCCAGTCATAGGCGGGCGCAAGCGGCATCTCGAGCTCGGTGATGATCCCGTTGGTGCCGTAGGCGTGGGAGACGCGCGCGAGCTCTTCGCCCCGGAACTCGAGGACGCGCGGCTCGGCCTCCATCGTGACCACGCGAAGGCGGATGATGTTGCCGAGGTCGCGGAGGCTCCCCCAGGTGACGGAGCCGACCCCGCCGGAGCCGCCGGCAATGAACCCTCCGATTGTCGCGGTGGCCCAGGTGGAGGAGAACATCCGGATCTCCTGCCCCGTCTCGCGGCAGGCGGCGTCGAGGTCTTTCAGGAGGATGCCGGGCTCGCAAATGACGCGGCCCGGGTGGATCTCCCGCACCTTGTCCATGTTCTTGAGGTGCATGACGCAGCCGCCCGCGAGCGGCATCGCCTGACCGTAATTGCCGGTGCCCGCCCCGCGGGTCGTCACGGGGACGTCGTTGGCGTGGCAGACTTTCAGGACTTCGATCACCTCGGCCTCGGATTTCGGCGAGACCACGAAATCGGCCACCAGGTGGTCGAGCCGGTCCTTCAGAACCGGGGAGTACCAGAAGAAGTCGCGGGATTTGGCGCGGATGGCGCTCTCGCTCTCTTCGATCTCGAGATGGGCGAGGGCTGCGCGTGCGGCGTCGAGGTTCATGAGGCCTCCATCAGGTCGTCGAGTTCGGCGTAGTCGGGCAGGCGGCGATCGATGGTACGGCCCGCGCGGAGCACGATGCGATCCGCCTGTGGGCGGGCAAAGAACTCTGTCCAACTCCGCGCGTTAAAGAGGATCAGATCGGCCGGCGCGCCGGCGGTCATCGCAGGCGTGGCAAAGCCGCAGGCGGCGGCCGGGGTGGCGCTGAAGGCGCGGGGCCAGTCGGTGGCGCTGTGGTCCAGATGCCCGATCCGGGTCGCCTCGCGCATGACCTCAACCATGTCCATATCGCCGTAGGCGTAGAACGGGTCGCGGGTGTTGTCTGAGGCGAAGGAGACCGAGATCCGCCGCGCCGCCATCTCGTGGACGAGCGTGATGCCGCGTCCGCGCGGCGTCCTCCCTGTATGGCGGTCTTGGAGGTAGAGGTTGCACATCGGCAGGCTGACGACATGGATGCCGGCCTTGGCGACGAGATCGAGCGTCGAGAGCGCACGCGCCTCTTCCTGCGTCGAGAGGGAGCAGCAATGGCCAACCACGACGGGCGCCGAGAAGCGCGTCTCAAGGAGGCACTCGGCGAGCACACGCAGGCACTCCGAGCTCGGGTCCATCGTCTCGTCGACATGGAAGTCGGCGTGGAGGTCGAGATCCTCGGCAAGGCGGAGAAGGGCCAAGATCCTGGGGCGGAGATCGGGGACCGGGTAGAGGACCATGCCGAGGACGCCGCCGCTCTCGGCGACGAGGCGGGCGGTGTGGCCGAAGGGTCCGGTTGGGTCGGCGTGATCGCAGCCGACGAGGCAGACGCCCTGAAGGGCGATGCGGTCGGCCCATTCATCGCGGATCTCGCGGAAGACGGGCCACGAGATCGCGTCCTGCGGCGGGATCGAATCGAGATGGGTTCGTATCGCGCGGGTGCCGTGCGCATAGGCGCACCGGAGCGAGAAGCTCATCCGCGCGCGCACATCCGCCGCGCGCCAATTGGCGGCGCGGTCGGCCGCGACAGTGGTGAGTGCGCCCATGAACGTCCCGTCGGGGTTCGGCGCGCGCCCCCAGATGTGACCCTTGTCGAGATGCGTGTGCATGTCGACGAACGCCGGCAGCGCGATGCGCCCGCCGAAATCCACCTCCGCCCCCGGCGTCTCGGCAAACTTGCCCTCGGCGATGTGGAGGTCGCGGGACACTAGATCGCCGGCCTCGCCCACGAGGCAGGCCGGCACACGGACGTTCTTCAGCGTCAGCGGCCCCTCGGGCAGGGCGCGGAAACCGCTCATCGGTCGCGCTTCAGCGCGCTCTCATGCCATTTGTAGAGCAGGAGATGACTGATGAGGCTCGTCGCCGCAAAGATCAGAACGCCCATGATCGAGATCAGGATGAGCGCTGCGAACATGCGGGGATAGTTCAGCCGATAGCCCGCCTCGAGGATCAACGAGGCAAGGCCGAGCCCGGTGCCGTTCCGACCGATCACGAACTCCGCCACCACAGCTCCGATCAGCGCGAGCCCTCCCGAGATCTTCAACCCGCCGAGGAAATAGGGCAGCGCCGATGGCATCTTCAGGAGGCGCAGCCGCTGCCACCGGTTCGCCCCGTAAATGGTGAAGAGGTCCTCGAGGTTGCGGTCAGTGCTCTTCAGCCCGATTGTCGTGTTCGAGAGCATCGGGAAAAAGGCGACGATCCAAGCGCAGGCAAGCGCTGCGGCAAAGGGATCCTGGAGGTAGAGCTGGAGGAGCGGCGCGATCGACACCACCGGCGTCACCTGGATGATGACGGCGTAGGGGAAAAACGACATCTCCACGAATTTCGACTGGGTGAACGCAACCGCGAGGCAAAAGCCCGCGACGACCGCAAAGGCCAGTGCAATCATCGCCAGTCGGAACGTCGTCAGCGCTGCGGTTCCAAGCAGTGTCCAGTCCGAGACGATCTGACCGAACACGCGGCCCGGGCCGGGTAGGATGTAGTGTGGGACCTCGCCGATGGTAACGTAGAGATGCCAGGCCAGGATTGTGGCTGCCATGACCAGCGAGGGCAGGGTCCACTTTGCCAAGCGCTCCAACCGCTCGCGCCGGGCGCGGCGCTCCTCCTCCTGGTCGAGAATTGGGGGGGCGGTTTCGGCGACGGTCATGCGGCCTCTCCGATCGCGTCGTGGAGCGCGTCGGAGGCCGCGCGGGTGTGGGCGGCGTATTCGGGCGAGGTCCGAAAGACGTCGTCGCGGGGATAGGGCGCATCCACCGCGAGCTCGTGGATCACCCGGCCAGGACGGGCGGCCATCACGACGATGCGGTCGGAGAGAAACACGCTCTCAAAGACGGAGTGCGTGACGAAGATCACCGTACAGCCGACCGCCGCCTTCAGCTCCAACAGATCGTTGTTGAGCTTGAAGCGCGTGATCTCGTCGAGGGCCGCGAAGGGCTCATCCATGAGGATCAGACGGGGGCGCGTGACCATCGCGCGCGCGATCGAGACCCGCATCTTCATGCCGCCCGACAGCTCCCTCGGGTAGGCGTTCATGAACTGGTCGAGACCGACGAGGCGAAGCGCGTCGAGCACCTCATCCCGGACGTCGGCATAGGCCACGCCGCGGAGGCGGAAGGGCAGCCAAACATTCTGAGCGACCGTCGCCCAGGGCATCAGCGTCGGCTCCTGGAAGACGACGCCGAGGTCACCCTCGCCCTGGCCGCCCGCCCACTCGATCTTGCCCCGTGTCGGCTCGGACAACCCCGCAATCAGGCGGAGCGCCGTGGATTTCCCGCAGCCCGACGGCCCGAGGAGTGAGATGAAATCTCCCTCGCGCACGGCCAGTGTCATGTCCTTCAGCGCGACGACATCGCCTCGGAAGGTCTTTTCGACATGCGCCATGCGCAGGATCTCGGGCCGGTCGGACATTGGCCGTCAGTTGGACGCCTTGATGTCCATGCCCACACCCTCGCCCACAAAGGCGGTGGAATAGGCGACGGCCGGGTCGATGGTGTCCTCGATCACGCCGGCCTCGACCATCTTGTCGTAGAAGTCTTTGACCTTCGCGTCGGTGATCACGCCGATCCCCATGTCGAGCGCGTCGCCCGAATCGACAATCCCCTCGGCCTTCATCCGCTCAATCGCGTAGGCGATTTTGTCGTCGGACATCTCGGGGTTCGCCTCCTGGATCAGCGCATTCGCCGCGGAGGGATCGCCGTAGAGGTAATTGTACCACCCCTTGATCGATCCCTCGACGAAGCACTCGACGACTTCGGGGCTCTCTTCGATGGTCGGCGCCATGGTTTCGATCGTTGTCGCGTAGGTCGAGTAGCCCGCATCCGCGATCAGGAAGACCTCGGGCGTGAACCCGCCCTCTTTCTCGACCAGAAACGGCTCAGACGAGAGGTAACCCTGCATGCCCATGCCATCATCGGCGAGGAAGGGGGCGGGGTTGAAGGTGTAGGGCTGGCGCTGCTCTGCCGTGAAGCCGTAGGCCGCCATCATCCACTGGTAGTAGCTCTGAAAGCCGTTGTCGCCGATCAGCAGCGTGAGGTTCTTCAGATCCTCGAACGAAGACGCTTTGTCGGGATGCGCCAGGATCACCTGCGGGTGCTTCTGGAAAATCGCGGCGACCGAGACCACCGGGATCCCCTCTTTGACGGCGGCGAAGGCCTGGAGGAGATCGCCCCCCATGTGAAAGTCGATCCGTCCGGCCAGCATCAGCGCGCGGTTGTTCACCTGCGGGCCGCCCGGCAGGATCTCGACGTCGAGGCCGCACTCATTGTAGGTGCCGTCGGCGACGGATTGATAAAAACCGCCATGCTCCGCCTGCGCCACCCAGTTGGTGCCGAATGCGACGCTTGTCAGGTGGCCGCCGGCCTGTGCCGCGCCGGTTGCGATGGTCGCCGCCCCGAGGGCGAGCGCTGCGAGTGCCTTGGACATGCACATTCCTCCGCTGTGGGTCAGCTTCACCATTTGTACTGCATCCGGGGGAGGGAAAGCGACGCCCTGTCGCGGCATGGACGCCTGCGGCGCACCTGCCGCAATCATGGGCAAGACTGGCCCATGTCGCTTAGGAACGCAGCACTGGCGAGACGGTCAGCGCCGGCGGCCGAGAAGGTTGTCGAGCTCCACGTCGCGGCTGTCGTCGCGGAGCGTCGCAAAGGCCTTCGCCCGCTCCCCGTCGCGCGGAAGGCGCGTCTGAGCGGACCAAACGGCTGCCACAACGCCTGCGACACAGAGCGCTGCACCAGCAACGACAACACCGGTTGTGAAACCTGACAGATCCATGGTGCCTCCTTTGGTGTTGCACATATAGCACCTTTGCCCCCTGAGCGCCAGATGCGGCCTGTGACGCACCCATCCTCACACGCGCGCCCGCACCGCGTCCAGCAGACGGGCGATTGCGGTTGCTTTGGCGTCGAGATCCTCCGCGACCCGAGCAGAGCGGAGGCGCGCCCCCGTGAGGAGGACAGCCGTGCCCGCCAATGCGA
>JBCCWM010000162.1:0-9319 GCA_039193505.1 Pseudomonadota bacterium
CGTCCCGAAAAAGCCCCAGCCGAGCCCGACGGCGAGGCTCGCCGCGGTCAGTCCCCAAAGCCAGGGCACGAGCGGTTCGGTCACGCGCATGAATTCGGCCGGGTTTGCATAGCGCCAGATCGACATGGGGCAGAGGTAGTGGCTGGTGCGGACGGACGCAACGGCGCGCGCTGTCACACGCGCCGCACCCCCTCGGGCAAGGTCGTCCCGCCCGCCCCGCCCGGCACGCGCGTCTCCCGATACCGCGCCAAGGTCCGCCGCGCATAATGCTCCGGCGCCCGATCCGCCAAAAACTCCTCCGCCCGCTCGAGCCACGCCTCCGCCGCCGCCGCATCCCCGTCCAGATCCGCAAACCACGCCCTGAGGAGCGCCGTCTGCCCCTTCCGCCGCGGATCGGGATCCCCACCCTCCTCCGGCAGAGGCGCCATCGCCGCCCGCGCCGCCGCCACATCCCCCGCCTTGAGCGCCGCCCTCACCAATGCCCTCCGCGTCGCGAGGGTGCTCGGATGTTCAGCACCCTCGACCTTCTCGCGGATGGGCAGGAGGTCGCGGAGCACCGCCTCCGACGCCTCGGTCTGCCCCAGGTCGAGGAGGGCGCTGGCATGGTTGTGGCGGGTCACGAGGGTGCCCAGATGCTCCGCGCCCTGGACCTTCTCGCTGAGGGGCAGGAGGTCGCGGAACGCCGCCTCCGCCGCCTCCGCTTGCCCGAGGTTGAGGAGGGCGCGGGCGTGCTCGTGGCGGGTCGCGAGGGTGCCCGGATGCTCCGCGCCCTGGACCTTCTCGCGGAGAGGCAGGAGGTCGCGGAACGCCGCCTCCGCCGCCTCCGCCTGCCCGAGGTTGAGGAGGGCGCGGGTGTGCTCGTGGCGGGTCGCGAGGGTGCCCGGATGCTCCGCGCCCTGGACCTTCTCGCGGAGAGGCAGGAGGTCGCGGAACGCCGCCTCTGCCGCCTCGGCCTGCCCGACGTTGAGGAGGGCGTAGGCATGGTTGTGGCGGGCCGTGAGGGTCGTTGCGCTCTCTTCGCCGTATGCCGCCACAACGTCGGGCAGCAGTTCTTCGTACGCCTCCAGCGCGTGCCGGGGCGGGCCTGAGTTGAGAAGGCCGCGTGCTCGGGCGAGGTCGGCGATCAGCGACAGTTTGGTCTGCTGTGCGGTTTTCGTCCGCTTAGGCTCTTTTCCGCGCGTCGCGACCTTCATTGTGGCGCCCGCGGGCGGCTTGTCGCGAAACTCTATGCGCTCGCCAAGCGCCGCGGCGAGCGCATAGAGCTCACGCTCTTGCGCCGCCAGCATCACGTCCCGCATCGCACGCGTGTTGCCCGCTGCCCGCTCGATAAGGCTGGCCGCATCGGCCACGTCGATCATGTTGCCCGCGGCGCCGTCCCGCAGGTGTCGAAACGGGGCCGGTGCTTTCGCCTCCGCGGGCAGCGACTTCTGAAGATGGCCCGCAATCCTATCCAGGTCATCGCGAAAGTCCGACTGGCGCAGCTTCAGCGCGTGTTTCTTCCTCAGGCCATGGAGGCACTCAGGCAGCGCCGCGATGGGTGGCATCGCGGCGTCCTGGAGGAGGATGGGATAGACATCGACGCCCCGGCTCAGCGCCCGACGGATCTCGCGTTGGACCACATCCCGGTGATCGAAAATCCGCGGCTTGTACTCGTCGCGGATCATCCACTCCGGTCCGATCACCGCAAGGAGCACGTCGCAGGCGTCGAGCGCGACGTCGATCTCTTCGGACCAGTCGTCGCCGCCTTCCATGACCGATAAATCGAAGAAGATGTTGGCTGAGGGAAGAATCTTCTCGAGATGGGTCACCAAGAGCGGAGAGTAACCCTGGGCGTCTTCGCGGCGGTGGCTGATGAAAATGTGGGTCCGGTCCGCCATGCAACGCTCTCAATCAATGACCGAGAGAGACTTATCATGCCCTCGCCCGCGCTGTTAACCGCCGGTGTGGCTCATGTGGCGGGTCATTTGGCCCGCGACTTTCTGGCGGGAGTAGTCGAAGTCGTGGCCTTTGGGCTTGCGTGCGATGGCCGCTCGGATCGCGGTGTCGAGGCGGGCGTCGTCGTCCGAGGCGCGGAGGACGCTTCGCAGGTCGGCCTCGTCTTCTTGTCCGAGACACATGAACAGCTGGCCGGTGCAGGTGAGGCGGACGCGGTTGCAGCTCTCGCAGAAATTGTGGGAGAGCGGCGTGATGAAGCCGATCCGACCGCCCGTCTCATCGCAGCGGACATAGCGGGCAGGCCCGCCGGTCTGGTCGGGGATGTCCGTCAATGTGTAGGCGGTCTCGAGATGGGTTCTAACGTCTTTCAGCGACCAGTATTGGTCGAGGCGCAGGCCGTCGCCCATGTCTTCGCCCATCGGCATGACCTCGATGAAGGTCAGATCGAACCCGCGCGCGCCGCACCAGGAGACCATCTTGATCGCTTCGTCGTCGTTCTGACCCTTGAGCGCCACGACGTTGAGTTTGACCTTCATCCCCGCCTCGACCGCAGCGTCGAGCCCGTCCATCACCTGCGCAAATCGGCCCCAGCGCGTGATGGCGCGAAACCGGTTCTCGTCGAGCGTATCGAGCGAGACGTTGACGCGGCGAACGCCGGCATCCGCAAGCTGCTGCGCAAAACGGCGGAGTTGCGAGCCATTGGTCGTCAGCGTCAGCTCGTCGAGCGCACCCGAGGCGAGATGGCGGCCCATCGCCTCGAAGAATGTCATGATCCCTTTGCGAACAAGTGGCTCGCCGCCGGTGATCCGCAGTTTGCTCACGCCGAGCGTCACGAACCGGGTGCAGAGGCGATCGAGCTCCTCCAGCGTCAAAAGCTCGGCCTTTGGCAGGAAGGTCATGTTCTCCGACATACAATACACGCAGCGGAAATCGCACCGATCAGTGACGGAGACCCTCAGATAGGTGATGTCGCGGGCGAACGGATCGGTGAGCCTGTGCATGTCCCCTCCTACACTCACCGGTAAAGGTAGTTTGGAGGGGACGGGCGCGCAACGCTCGATCAGTATTGGAGGTCGTTCAACCGGTCCAAGATCGACCCACCGGCCGCCTGTGCGGAGGAGCCAGCCGCGTTGATCGCCTCGACTGCCACGTTCAGCCAGTTGCCTTCGGCCGGCGGCACCATCTGATGTGGGTAGAGCGTGCTGATCTTGGGCAGGACCAGCGTCTCCATGTAGCGGCGCTCGCGGCTGCCCTCCTCCATCTTCGAGGGATCGTAGCCGAAGACCACAGTGGTCATGCAGGTCGTGTTGAACGTCTGTTCTTCGGCCCCGATGCCGAGGACGACGCCCGAATCCTTGATCGTCACGTTGAGCGGCGTGTAGCCCGCAAGCTCCGCATCGATGGAGCCGATGCCAGAGAAGCGGAACCCCTGATCGGCGCGGTCGCGGTAGACGCGGGCCGCGGGGTCGGGGCGCTGGACGAACACGCCGACGCCGCCCGCGGCGGCCGACGTGGCCGGTTCATAGACCAGATTGATCGCGCTCAGCTCCTTTCCATAGCCTTCCGTCAGAAGGTTGCGCACGGAAAAGGCTGTCCCCGAAAGCTCCCCCCCGACATGGATGGGCGCATTTTGCGCGACGGCCTCTTCGAAGGTCATCCCGTCCTTGCTGATGACGTGAAAGCACTCAGGCCCGATGTTGGTGAAGTAGACGCGAAGGGGCGCACCACCCTCGATCGCAGAGAGGACGGCGTCGGATTGACCAACGGCAAAGCCATAGGGGTTGAACTCAATCTCGGCGATGTTCTGGCCGGTGCCGGAGGTGGGCCCCGACCACTCATAGGCTGTGATGCCAGCGCCCTGGAATTGCTCCACTATGTGGGGGACCATAACGCCTGAGTAGGTCGACACCGCAGGATCGCCGCCGCCATAGATCACGCGCTCCTGCGCGGCGGCGGGGAGGGTTGCAAGCGTAATGGCAAAACACAGACGGAGCATAACGGCGCCTCTTTCTAGGTCGGTTTGAGGATTGGTTAAGGACCAATTGTTGTCAAAATATGAAGGGCTGCAGCCCGGTGCGGCTGGGCATTGACCAGCGGCGGCGGATGGCTCACGAACTGCGCCGAGACGCGGCAGGAGGTGCGAGATGATCCCCGAGCGGCTGGTCCAACCCGCGGCGACCTGGGCGGACCTGCGCGCGGCCTTCCGCTGGCCCGCCTTGGCCGAGTTCAACATCGCCGAGGCCGCCTGCACACGCTGGGCGCGCCGCGACCCAAAGCGCATCGCGCTCTATCATGTTGCGCAGGACGGCACGGTCGAGCCGTGGACCTATGGAGCGCTGGAGAACGCCTCGGCGCGTCTCGCCGCGGGGTTGGCGGCCCTTGGGCTCGGGCCCCGCGACCGGATTGCGATCCTGCTCGCCCAGGGGCCCGAGACTGTGATCGCGCACCTCGCGACCTACCGCCTTGGCGCGATTGCGCTGCCGCTCTTCACGCTGTTTGGGGCAGACGGTCTCGATGTGCGGTTGCGCGACGCGGGGGCGCGTGCCGTTGTGACAGATGCGCAGAACCTTGAAAAAATTGGTGAGATCCGCGCGGGTCTGCCGAAACTCGATCTCGTCTTGTCGATCGACGGACCAGAGCCGGGCGTGCTTGGCGTCGCTGAGACGATCGCTGCGTCACGGCCCTTGTCGAAATGTGCGGCGACGGGGCCGGATGATCCGGCGCTTCTCGCCTACACGTCCGGAACGACAGGACCACCCAAGGGGGCGCTCCACGGGCACAGAGTTCTGCTCGGCCACTTGCCCGGGTTCGAGCTGCCTCATGAGTTTCTGCCGCGGCCCGGCGATCTCTTCTGGACGCCGGCGGACTGGGCCTGGCTTGGCGGGCTCATGAATGCGATGTTGCCCGCCCTGACCCTCGGCGTGCCGCTTGTGGCGCATCGCCCGGTGCGTTTCGACCCGGAGGGGGCCTGGGCTCTGATCTCCCGGCTCGGGATCCGCAACGTGTTCCTGCCGCCCACAGCCCTCAAACTCATGCGCCAGAGCGCCCCGGCGGAGCGGCCGGGGCTTCGGACTGTGGCGAGCGGCGGCGAGGCGCTCGGCGCCGAGATGCTCGCCTGGGGGCAGGAGGCGCTCGGCCTCACGATCAATGAGTTCTATGGACAGACGGAGTGCAATCTCGTCCTCGCGAACGCAGCCTCGATCGGTCCGGTGAAGCCGGGGTCCATGGGGCGCCCCGTGCCCGGCCATGATGTTGCGGTGATCGACAGCGACGGCAACCGGTGCCGGCCGGGCGAGACCGGGGAGGTCGCCATCAGACGCCCGAGCCCTGCGATGTTCCTCGAGTATTGGGGACAGCCCGAAAAGACCCGCGAGAAGTTCATCGGCGACTGGATGCGCACGGGCGATGAGGCGAGCGTCGACGAGGACGGCTTCTTCACCTTCAGCGCGCGGAGCGACGACGTCATCACATCGGCGGGCTACCGGATCGGCCCGGCCGAGATCGAGGATTGCCTGACCGCCCATCCCGCAGTGGCTCTGGCCGCGGTGATCGGCGTGCCCGACCCAGCCCGTACGGAGAGCATCCGTGCCCATGTCGTGGCCGCGGCACCAGTGGCCGCAGAGGCCTTGATCGAGCATGTTCGATCAAGGCTCTCGCCCCACATGGCCCCGCGCGAGATCGTCTTCGACGAGAGCCTGCCGATGACGGCCAGCGGCAAGATCCTGCGCCGCGCGCTCCGCCAGGGAGACCGGCGCTGAACGCGCTGCTCCCCCTTGTGGTCGGTCTGGCCCTGCCCATCGCTGTGGCTGGCTCGGCGCTCGGGCTGGCGCGCTGGCCGCGTTTGGGTCGGGCGGACGCAATCCTCGTTCTCGGCGGCGCCATCTCGGCGGATGGCACGCTCCACGCCTCGACTCGCCGACGGGTCGAGGCGGGTGTCGGCCTCTGGCGCGCAGGCGCAGCCGCGCACATCGTGGTCTCGGGCGGTCCGGTGCTGCGCGGCGGCCCGTCCGCTGCGGAGGGTATGGCCCGCAGCGCCGTGGCGGCGGGTTTGCCCCTGTCCGCGGTCTTTCTGGAGCGGAGGGCGCAATCGACGCTCCAGAACGCGCTCTTCACCGCAGCACTTCTCGGGCCGGGGCAGCGCGTGATCGTGGTGACCGATGGCTACCACCTTGCCCGGTCGCTGCTCCTCTGCCGGTGGGCCGGGCTCAGGATCGCAGGCTGGTCCGCGGCAACCGTCTTCGGCGGAGGCCTCGGCCTCCGCGCCGTTTTGCGCGAAGCGGGAGCTTGGGTGCTGAACCCGATCCGGCTGGTTCGCTTTCACGTCTCTCCGAGCGGCGCGGCGCGGGAACGGCGCCTTGCGCGGACGCCGCCCGGAGGTCGCTGAGGGCGCACATGTCGTGCTCCCTCGAGAGTGGTCAGGCGAACCACCAACGCTCCATCCAGCGCTCGCCATCGACATCGTAGTTCGACGCCATGTCGCCGTGCGCGATGTCGGTCGAGTTCGCGAAGACGAAGTTGGCAAACATCGGCAGAACCGATCCGCCATCCTCCGACACGATCATCTGCATCTCGTGGTACATGCCCCGGCGCGTGTCCTCGTCGAGCTCTGCGCGCGCAGCAACCAGCAGCTCGTTGAACCGCCCGTTGGACCACATCGTCTCGTTCCAAGCCGCGCCTTCGGCATAGGCGGTCGAGAAGATCTGATCCTCGGTCGGACGACCGCCCCAGTAAACGGCGCAGAACGGATGCTTGAGCCAGACATCCGCCCAGTAGCCGTCATTGGGCACCCGGTTCACGTCCAGCTCGATGCCACCCGCGGCCGCGGAGGCCTGATAGAGAACGGCCGCTTCGACCGCGCCCGGGAAGGCCGCATCCGCTGCCGAGAGCGCGATCTGAAGCCCGTCGAGCCCAGCCTCCTTCAGGTGGAACTTCGCGCGATCCGGATCGTAGGGTGTCTGCGGCATATCGGCATTGAAATACCGATAGGCCGGTCCGATCGGGTTGTCGTTGCCGACGGTGCCGTGGCCGAAGAGGACCTTTTCGATCATCTCGTCACGGTTGATCGCGTATTTGAGCGCCTTCCTGACATTGATGTCGTCATAGGGCGCGACTGTCGTGTGCGCGGCGAACGTGTAGTACTGCGGGCCGGCGACGGAGTTGATCTCGATCCCGGGACGGCGACCGAGGAGACCGACGGTCTTGAGGTCGAGCTTGTCGATCGTGTGCACTTCGCCCGAGACCAGCGCGGTGGTGCGGGCGTTGAGATCGACGACGGACAGCATCTCGATCGCTTCGAAATAGCCGCGGTCCTGATGCCAGTCATTGGTAAACCGCTCAAACCGCGAGACCACGCCCGGGTTGAACTCGATCAGGCGATAGGGGCCGCAGCCATCGCCCGACTGCCAGTCGGCCGCGCCGTCCTTCGCGGGCAGGATCGCGAGGTGGTAGTCGGTGAAGACGAAGGGGAAGTCGGCGTTGCCGCTCTCGAGCGCGAAGACGACCGTGTCGTCACCCTCGGTCGAGATGTCGGTGACACCGGCAACGAGCGGCGCTGCGGCAGAGGTCGAGTCCTCCCCCCGGTGGTGATTGATGGAGACCACCACATCCTCAAGCGTCAGGGGCTTGCCGGAGTGGAACTCAACCCCCTGACGGATCTTGAAGCGCCAGACCGCCGCATCGGGTGTCGCCTCCCAGCTCTCCGCGAGCGAGGGCTCGAGGCTGCCATCCGTGGCGACCGCGGTCAGAAACCCGTGCATCCCGTAGGACAGCGCAACCGTGTAGCCATTGATGAATGTGCCGGGGTCGAGCGTGTCGTTCGACTGCCCATGGCCCTTCGCGGCCCGGATCGTTCCGCCCCGCTTCGGCTGGGCGCGCAGGGGCGTGCCGAGAGGGGACAGAAGCGTTGCACCGCCAAGCGCCGCCCCGGCTGTCAAAACGCCGCGCCGGGTCGGCCCGGCGGCGCGGGGTGGATAAAACTGAGCCATTGATGGTCTCCCTGTCTTGTTTTTCAGCGATACGGGGCGGCGAACCGACGTCTTTCCAGGAAGACTGCGCCGCGTGCTGCGGGGCGAAGTTTAAAAATTGCCCCCCGAGCGTCAAGCATATCACCGAAATTGATGGCTGCCATTCGCAGGCCCTATCGCCGCAGCGCTGGTGGCTGGCCCCGCATCGCCGAGCGGAGTGTTGCAGCTGAGACACCGGGGCTGGGCCCAGTTGGGGGTGTTGGTCCAGATTGCCCACAAAGGATTAAGACCCTTGCCCTACACTCAACCGTGCGTCGCGGGGTCCCTCGCGGCGGACCAGACATGACCGACGTGCCGAGGCCCCCGTGACCCGTCCCAACATCCTAGTTCTCATGGTCGATCAACTGGCCGGGACGCTATTTCCCGACGGGCCGGCGGAATGGCTCGCGACGCCCAATCTGCGCCGACTGGCGGAGCGCTCGGTTCGTTTCAAGAACGCCTACACCGCCTCGCCGCTCTGTGCACCGGGGCGTGCGTCCTTCATGTCGGGCCTTTTGCCGTCCCGGACCCGCGTCTACGACAACGCGTCGGAGTTTGCCTCGGACATACCCACATTCGCCCACCACCTCCGTCGTGCGGGCTACTACACATGCCTGTCGGGCAAGATGCACTTCGTCGGTCCCGACCAGCTCCACGGGTTTGAGGAGCGGTTGACGACGGACATCTACCCGGCCGATTTCGGTTGGACGCCCGACTATCGCAAGCCCGGGGAGAGGATCAACTGGTGGTATCACAACCTCGGCTCGGTGCGCAGCGCGGGGGTCGCGGAGACGACGAACCAGCTCGAATACGATGACGAAGTGGCCTTCTTCGCGATCCAGAAGATCCGGCACCTCGCACGCGGCCAGGACACCCGGCCCTGGTGCATGACCGTCAGTTTCACGCACCCACACGATCCTTACGTGGCGCGGCAGAAGTATTGGGACCTCTACGAGGATTGTGAGCATCTGCAGCCGACCGTCTCGGCGTTCGACTACGAGCACCACGATCCCCATTCACAACGGATTTTCGACGCAAATGACTGGCGCGGCTATCGGATTCGGGAAAGCGACATCGCCCGGGCCCGGCGCGCCTACTTCGCCAACATCAGCTACATCGACGAGAAGGTGGGCGAGATCCTCGACGCGCTCGAGGCGTCGCGGCAGGACGCAGCGATCCTGTTCGTCGCCGATCACGGGGACATGCTCGGAGAGCGCGGCCTCTGGTTCAAGATGAGCTTTTACGAGGGGTCTGCCCGGGTGCCGTTGATGCTCTCCGCCCCGGAGCTTGAGCCCGCAACGATCGAGCGTCCGGTGTCAACGATCGATGTTGCACCGACCCTCGCCGATCTCGCGCAGGTCTCGATGGAGGAGGTCCGCCCC
>JBCCWM010000163.1:0-9278 GCA_039193505.1 Pseudomonadota bacterium
CACCGACCTCATTGTCGTGAAGTCGGCCGGCAATGACCGCAATGATCAGTGGGACGGCGCAAGCACGGATCCCTCGATCCCGATGCCGCCTCGAGACTGCCGACAAGGCGGGCTCGGGATCGACGCGGACTGCATCGGGCAGCGGGGTGTGGCGAAGAACGTGATCACAGTTGGGGCGATGACGCCCACGGGCGGGATCTCGACCTTCACCAGTTATGGGCCAACCGATGATGGCCGGATCAAACCGGATCTGATGGCAAATGGGACGCAGGTGGATTCGACCGGGGCCGCCGGCGATACGGATGCCTTTCAAGCCTAAGGAACCTCGATGGCCACCCCAGCCGTCTCCGGAATTGCAGCGCTCGTCCTGGAAGAGGTGGCCAATCAGGCGCTCGATCTGAGTGCCGCCGGCGTCAAAGCGGTGCTGATCCAAACCGCGCAAGATGTCGCCGGCGTCGGACAGGCCACGGTCGGCCCGGACTTCTCGACAGGATGGGGCATCGCTGATGCCGAGGCGGCGGCGGATCTCCTCCGCCGCCCTGCCGGTCCGGGCGTTGCTGAGGAGACGCTGGCCGCCGCCGGCACCGCTGGAGCCTACACTCAGGCTTTCTTGGTGCCGTCGGGCGAGCCCGAACTCAAAGTCACGCTTGCCTGGAGCGATCCAGCCGGCAGCACCACGGCGGCGCAGACCGAGCCGCGGCTCGTGAACGACCTCGATCTGAGGCTGATCAATCCGACTGGCGGGACTGTGACGCCCTGGTCGCTCAATGCCGCCAATCCTGGCGCGGCGGCCGTGCGCAATGGCGGCGACGATGCGCTGAACAACGTCGAGCAAGTGTCTGTCCTGAACCCCGCCGCGGGCGTCTGGCAGGTGCAAGTGACGGCCAAACCCACAAGTTTTGCGGGGCCGCAGGACTTTGCCCTCGCGGGGCCGTTCTCCCCGGCGAGCGGACCCTTCACGTCGGATCCCGCTGACATCATGATGGTGATGGACGGGAGCGGCTCGATGAACGCGCCGTCGGCGACGCCCGGGATCTCAAAACTCGGAGCGCTGAAGAGCGCAGCGGAGGAGGTCGCCAACTTCCTCGAGATCGTCGTTGGGCCTCGTGGAGTTCTCGACGAGCGCCGGCGCGACGTCGCCTACCTTCGATCTTCAGCCGATCGACGCAGGCTCGATCGGGACGGCGGAGGCCGCCATCGACGCCATGACCGGGGGCGGTGCGACCAATATCATCGACGGGGTCTCGATGGCGGTGGATCAGCTCTCCGGACCCAACGCCGTCAACGCACGGCAAGCGGTGATCCTCTTCTCCGACGGCAGGCACAACCAACCCTCCGGCTCGGATGTGGCCGATATCGATGACATCATGGAGGACGACACACTCTTTTACGCGATTGGGTTCGGCACCGATGTGGACTCAGCCGTCATGCCGGGGGTCGCTGCCAATCACAACGGCCTCTACCTGGAGGAGCAGAGCCTGAGCGCCGCCGAGCTCTCCAAGCTCTTTCTCGCGGTCGCGGGCGTTGCTGTGGATGAGACCATTGTCGTCGATCCGGACTACATCGTGCAGCCAGGCGGGTTTGCGGAGCAATCGGTCACTGTCAGCTCCGACGACCGCGCGATCACCTTTGCCACGCATTGGAACACGACCAACCCCGATCAGTTTCGCTTTGTCCTCAACTCACCCGATGACCGCTGCCGCGTGCCGCTCCGCGGGGCCGATGGGGTCGAGGTGCGCCAAGGGGGATCGCTACAGCCTTATCCGCGTGGAGTTGCCCTACAAGCGCCCCTTCACCGGCGGCTTTGCAAGTGCGGGGCACTGGCAGCTCGGCCTCCGCTCGACCGGGGCCGTGACGGACACGGCCAAGGTCGTCGTGCTCTCGAGCTCGACCTTGCGGCTGGTGGTCGATGCCAGTGTGAAGGGCGGCCGTCTGCCCTTGGTTGCCTGGCTTGAGCGAGACGGTCGGATCGTGGTCGACGGCGCGCGGATGACAGGGATGCTGACGGCGCATCGCGCGGCAACGGGCGACAGCGAGGGGCAGGACCGGAGCGGCTCATCCCTGCGCCGCCAAGCGCCCGGAGCGATCGCCCTGGACCGGCAAATGGTCAAGATCGACCGCATGCTCCTCCGTCCGGACATCGCCCGCCAAGTGGAGCCGCAGCTCCTCTCGCGGATAGCAACCCGGAAGCCCGTGACCCTCGAGACCGGGTTCATCCCAAAGGAGATGATCGGTCTCGAGCTCCGCGACGACGGCCGGGGCGGCGACGAAGTGCCGTTCGACGGGCGCTACACCGCCGTGATCGATCTCGATGGTCCGCGTCTCTACGGGGCGCACATCAAGGCTTACCTCCCGACCAAGCTCGGTCCGCTGACCCGCGAAGCTCTGACGAGCGTCCTGGTTCGGTAGGCCGCACCCCTGCCGGAGCGCCCCCGCCTTGACAGAAAAGTCCAACGCCGCCAAAAATTTCCAACGTTTTGCGGCGTGGGCGTATGATTTTCAGACGAGAGGCGGAGAAGGACCGGACGGTGGTGGAGATGCTCGCCTCCGCCCTCCGACGCGACATTTCCTTCGGCGCGCTGCTCCCCGACGAGAAGCTGAAAATCGGTAACTTGCGGGCGCGCTATGGCGGTTCCAACCACTCCATGCGCGAGAGCCTGAGGCTCCTCTCGGCCGAGGGTCTGGTGGCCGCGACAGCCCAGCGTGGTTTTCGCGTCATGTCGGCAACGCAGAGCGATGTTCTGGACATCGCGCTCGTTCGTGGGGAGATCGGGAAGATCGCGCTCGCGCGCTCCATTGCCTATGGCGATGTCGCGTGGGAGGGGCGGGTGATCGCCGCGCACCACGCGCTCCGCCGGACGGAGGAGGCCGTGTCGGCGGCGCCCGACGATCTCAACGCACTCGAATGGGATGAGGCCTGCCGCGCGTTTGCCGCCAGTCTGGTGGAGGCCTGCGAGAGCCCGCGCCTGATCGATCTTCACCGCACCGTCTTCGACCAAAGCCGGCGCATGCGCCTTGCGCTGATGCGCGAGGGCCGGCTCAATTGGACCGTGCGGGCCCTGGTACAGAAAGCGTTGCTCGAGGCCGTTTTGGCGCGGAACGCACCCGCCGCGTGCACCGCCTATGCCGACGACATTCAAACGGAAATCGACCCACAAAAATGACAAGGGAGGATACGATGCTCACACTCAACCGCCGGACGGCCCTAGCCCTGATGGGGGCGACGGCGCTCGCCGCGCCCGCGAATGCCAGCTCCAAGAAGATCAAGGTCGGCGCGCTCCGCTTCACATCGCATTCGGGCAGCTTCATCGCGTTTGAGCGGGGCTATTTCGCCGAGGCCGGGCTCGATGTGGAGTTCGAGTTCTTTCAGGCCGCGCAACCGATGGCCGTTGCGATCGCCTCGGGCGATGTCGACTACGCGGTGACCGCAATCTCAGGGGGGCTGATCAACCTCGCCGACAAGGGCGCAATCAAGGTGATCGGCGGCGCGCTGAGCGAGGAGGCCGGGATCGACGGGCAGAAATTCCTCGCCTCGGATGCCGCCTACCAGGCCGGTGTGCGGACGCCCGCCGACCTCGCGGGCAAGCGCTTTGCGGTGACGCAGGCGGGCTCCTCGTTCCACTACATGGGCGCCAAGATGGCGGCCGCCGAGGGGATCGAGATGTCCTTCACGCCCCTCCAAAAAGTGGGTGCGATCATCGGCGCGATGAAATCGGGGCAGGTCGACGGCTGGTCGATCGTGCCGCACATCGCAAAGCCGCTCGCAGGCTCCGGCGCGGTGCACATCATCGGCGATGTCGCAGACTACATCCCCGATTACCAAGTCACGACCGTCTTCACCTCCGCCAAAAACGCAGCGGAGGAGCGCGGCATGACCGAGGGCTTCCTGGCCGGGTTCTCGAAGGGGGTCGACGATTATGCGGCCGCGATGATCGACGGGACGGCGAGTGAGGATGAGATGGTCGATCTGATCCACAAATACGTCTACACGGATCGCGCACGCGAGAAGGCAGCGCCCTCGATCATCAACGGGACCATGCGCCTCAACGCCGGTGCCGCGCTCAACATCGCCTCGGTCGCCGATCAGCTCGCCTGGTTCCAGTCCGAGGGGCTGGTCGATGCCGACATCACGCTCGAGCAGTTGGTCGACAGCTCTTATGTCGAGATGATCGGCGCGTGAGCGATTGGGGCCGACCGCGGTCGGCCCCACCTGGGAGGGTCCATGGACATCCGTCTCGATGGCATTGGCCACGCCTATGCCAAGGTTGATGTGCTGAGCGACATCTCGCTCGACATCGAAAGCGGCCAGATCGTCTGTCTCGTCGGACCCTCCGGCTGCGGCAAGTCGACCTTGCTCCGCGTCATCGGCGGGCTTGAGCGGCCGGCGCAGGGGCGGGTCCTCCAGCTCGGTGATCCTCCGGAGAGCTGCCTCAACCCCCTGACTTACATCTTTCAGGATTTCGCGCTGCTCCCCTGGCGGAGCGTCTCGGGGAATGTGTCGCTCGTACTCGAGGATCACGGCATCCGCGGGCGTGCGGCGCAGGGGATCATCGACGACGTTCTGTCCCGGACCAAGCTCACAGACTTCGCCAAAGCGCTGCCAAAGCAGCTCTCAGGGGGCATGAAGCAGCGGGTCGCCATTGCGCGCGCGCTCGCCGTGCGCCCGGCCGTGATGCTGATGGACGAGCCGCTCTCGGCGCTTGATGCGCAAACGCGGGAGCTTCTGATGGACGACCTGGTCGACCTCTGGACCCGGCAGCCCTTCACCGCTGTCTACGTGACCCACAACCTGGCAGAGGCCGTTCGGCTCGGGCACCGCGTGGTTGTGCTCTCGCGCCGTCCGGGCCGGATCCGCGACATCGTGGAGATCGAGAAACCCCTCGCCGAGCGGGAGTTCGGAGACCCCGATCTCGACGCGCCGCAACGCCATCTCTGGCATTTGATGCGGGACGAGGCCCGGGCGGCGGACGCGGAGCTTCTCGATGTCTGACGTGAGCCGTGCAACCTCTGTTGCCTTTCGGGGCGGCGGCTTTAAGCCCCGGCCGCGCCGCTGGGTGGGCGGTGCGGTTCTGATCGGGCTGATCCTGCTCGCCGAATGGGGAACGCGGGCCGGCTGGATCTCGGCCCTGACATTACCGCGCCCCTCCGACGTGCTCGACACCTTCCGCGAACTCTACGAGAGTGGGCTCCTCTTCACTCATCTCGGGCTGTCGATCTCGCGGCTTGTGATCGGTGCCGCGATCGGGGCGAGCATCGGGATCAGCGTTGGCGTGCTCATCGGCCTCTTCTCCTATGTCCGCTCGGGCCTCGTGCCGCTGATCGCGGCGATCTTTCCGATCCCGAAAATCGCGCTCCTGCCGCTTTTTGTGATCTGGTTCGGGATTGGCGAGGGTTCAAAATACGCTCTGATCGCGTTTGGGACGTTCACGCCGACTGTCGTTGCGACCTACGGTGCCGTCGACAATGTCGACCGAACGCTCATCCGCATGGGGCAGAGCTTTGGCCTCTCCTGGTGGTCGATCGTGCGCAAGATCGTGCTTCCCGGGGCGATGCCCGGGATCCTGTCCGGGCTCAGGATCAGCCTGGCGATCGCGATCATCCTGCTTGTCGCAGCCGAGATGCTGGGGGCGGAGTATGGGATCGGCGCCTACATCCTGGAGGCCGGATCGCTCTATGATTTGGAGCGGCTCTTCGCGGGCGTCGTGATCCTCTCGACGCTCGGGGTTCTCGTCAGCGCGGGCATCGGCGTGGTCGAGCGTCATCTGCTCGGATGGCGGACCTGACAGGATGCCCCGCTTTGGGCTAAAGATCGCGCGAGAGGACCTGAGACATGACCGAGACCACACCTGCCTGGCGGCCGAGCCTGCGCTACCCCGATCCCGCGGTGATCTCCCTCGACCCGCGCTTCGACGCGCTGAAGGTCCCGCTTGCCGGGGTTGAGCGGTTGGTGACCGGATGTCGCTGGTGCGAGGGCCCGGTCTGGTTCGGCGACGGGCGGTACCTTCTCTGGAGCGACATTCCGAACAATCGCATCATGCGCTGGGACGAGACGACGGGCCAGGCCGCGCCGTTCCGTGCCCCGTCGAACTTTTCGAATGGGCAGACCCGCGACCGGCAGGGGCGGCTTGTCACCTGCGAGCATGGTGGGCGGCGCGTCACGCGAACCGAGTATGACGGCAGCGTCACCGTCTTGATCGACAGCTTCGAGGGCCGGCCACTCAACTCTCCCAATGACGTCGTGGTGAAGTCCGACGGGTCAATCTGGTTCACCGACCCGCCCTTCGGCATTCTCGGCAATTACGAGGGGCACCGGGCCGAGCCTGAGCAGAGCCAGAACGTCTATTGCCTCGATCCCGACACGGGCGTGGCGATAGTGATGGCCGATGACATCCTCGGGCCGAACGGCCTTGCGTTCTCACCGGATGAGACGGTGCTCTACATCGTCGAGTCGCGTGGGCAGCCCAACCGCAAGATCCTGGCCTATGACGTGGCGCCGGACGGTCGGGCGATCTCCGGCAAGCGTGTTCTGATCGATGCTGGACCGGGGACGCCCGATGGGTTCCGCGTCGACGTGCTCGGCAACCTCTGGTGCGGTTGGGGCATGGGGGCAGAGGAGCTCGATGGAGTGATGGTCTTTGCCTCCGATGGGACGCCAATCGGGCGCATCGCTTTGCCCGAGCGATGCGCCAATCTCTGTTTCGGCGGCCGCGCGAACAGCCGCCTTTTCATGGCCGCCAGCCACTCCGTCTACGCGCTCTACGTCAATGTGGCTGGCGTCGCGGGCGGCTAGCGCCCCCCGACCGTTGTGCCAAGTGCGGGGAAGCGGACGATCCGGAACGCGCCGGTTGAGGCATCTTCGCCGCCGTTCAGAACGGGTGAGCGGTGGAGCTCGTTGACCGTTGCATAGATGAAGCCGTCGACCCCGACCGAAAACCCGTCGGGCCAAGGAAGGCCTTCATCGGACTGGTAGAGAACCTCATAGCTGCCATCGGGTTTGGTCACGCCAATCGCGTTGTCGGTCATCGCGGTGATGTAGACGTTCCCCGCGGCGTCCACAGTCGAACCGTCTGAGATAGGCTTGTCGCCGTAGCGCTCCACCCGTGCCTCGAGTGCTGCCGCGGGCAGATCCTCATCGAGGAGATCCGCCGTCCTGACCCGGTACATCGCGCTGCCCGTCATTGGGGCGAAGTAGACCCATGTGTTCGTTGGGTCGACGCTGATCGGGTTCACACCGATTTTAGCCGGCGCGTCCCCCAGCAGGATGTCGCGCCCATCGATCACCATGGGCGTGTCCTCGGCCCGGGTGAACGCGCTGCCTTCCAGAAGACGGCGCGCGCGACCTGTGGTGAGATCGAGGACGATGAGGGCGGAGTTCACATGATCGGCGGTGTCTGAAATATAGATCGCCTCGTTTTCGCGGTCGACCGCAAGGTCGTTGAGGAACGAGAACGGCCGCGCCACCGGCGCCCCGATGTAGTGGATGGCGTGGAGCGTCTCCGTCACCGTGTTCCACGCAACGACCCGGCCGGTCTGCCCGTCACTCTGTCCGTCGAGCATCCAGAGGATGCCCTCGCGGTCCGCGCGGAGGCCGAGCACACCGTTGAGGCCGGGGCCGTCGCCCTCCGGCGCGCGCGCCCAGGCCTCCGTCGGGTAGGGGGTCGTGCTGCCATCGGGGCTGACCTCAACGATGCGGAGCTCCGGGCCGTAGAAGCCGTGGACAGACATGAACATCCGCCCGTCTGGTGCGATCGCGAGATTGCCGGGCGGCGTCTCCGGTGGAAACTCGGCATAGGTCTCCAGATCCTGCGCCGCCAAAGGGCCGGCGAACGCGAGGGCCGCGCCCAGCAAAACGTGTCTCATGCTGTCCTCCAGTTTGTTGACGGCACGCTACTCGAACGAATATCTGAGACACATCCGGTGACTCTTGAAAGCAGCGTTCGGGTTTTTCGAATGTACGGGATCGAAGATCTGCGAACGTTCGTGGCGATTGCAGAGGCGGGCGGAGTGACCGCGGGCGCGCGACGCCTCGGCGTTTCGCCCGCAACAGCAAGCCACCGGTTGAGCAAGCTGGAGGCCGCCCTTCAACTCACGCTGTTTCATCGCAACAGCCGCGTGATGCGCCTCACAGCCGAGGGGCAGGTGTTCCTGGAGCGGGTGGACCCGATCCTCGCCGATCTCGCG
The DNA here is from genome assembly GCA_039193505.1 of Pseudomonadota bacterium. Taxonomy (GTDB): domain Bacteria; phylum Pseudomonadota; class Alphaproteobacteria; order Rhodobacterales; family Rhodobacteraceae; genus Algicella. Next base: position 8,182 of record JBCCWM010000163.1, read on the forward strand.
CAAGCTGTGCGGGATGCGGGGGGCGGCGCGGCCGCGCTTTCAGGTCATCTCCGGATCACGATGTCGCCCTGGATCCTATCGCGGTTCATCCTCCCCGCCCTTCCTGCGTTTCGCGACGCGCATCCGAAGCTTACTTTTGAGTTTCTGGCCGTGGACCGCTTCGTCTCCTTGGCGGCGGAGGGTCAGGACTGCGCCATCCGCATCGGCCAGTTGGAGGACAGCGCGCTGGTCGCCCGAAAGCTGAGCGAGAATGAGCGGATTATATGCGCCGCACCGGAGTTTCTCGCGCGTCATGGGCCGATCACCGATCCCGCGACCCTGGCGACGGTTCCCTGGGTCAGTTTGCCCTGGCAGCGGCACGTGGCGATCAAGGACGCAGCGGGGCGCCGGCGGCACGTGAGGGCAGAGAGCGCTGTCCTTGTCTCCAACTCCGACATGCTGACAGACGGTGCGGTCCAAGGGCTAGGGCTCGCCGTCAAGTCGCGGCTCGCAATCCAGGCGGAGCTGCGGAGCGGTCGCGTCGTCGAGGTCCTTCCTGGAACGCTCTGGGACCCGTCTGCGCCGATTTGGTTCGTGTTCTCCTCCGAAGTGCGCGCAGGGCAGAAAGCGCAACTGTTCGGAGACTTTGCGGAACGGGCTTTTCAGCGCCTGCGCGCGGACGATGAGGGGGCTAGGCCGCCTTGACCTCTGCCGCGAGGCGATAGCCCGCGCCGTGGATCGTGAGGATCAGATCCGCATCCGGTGCGGCGAGCGCCAGTTTGCGTCGAAGCCTGACAATGTGAGCATCGATCGCGCGATCGGTGATGGTCGCGGATTGGCCGTAGAGGCGGTCGAGGATGGCGGTGCGGGCGACAACTTCGCCCCGGCCATTGACGATCGTTTTGAGCAGTTCGAACTCTGTGCTTGTGAGATGAAGATCGAGGCTGTCGGCCGTGCGGACGGCCCGCCCCGCAACAAGGTCGAGCGTGACCCCGCCGAACTGGACCAGGTTCGCGCGTGTCTCCTCAACCCCGGGGCGCTGCGCGCGCCGGCTTCGCCTCAGGACGGAGCGGACACGCGCCAGCAGCTCCCTTGGGTCATAGGGTTTTGTCACGTAG
>JBCCWM010000164.1:0-9236 GCA_039193505.1 Pseudomonadota bacterium
ATGTCGGCGGGGGCCTGGTCGAGCACGAAGTCGTCGACCTCTTCACCGCGGAGGGTCGCCCGGAGCCCGTGCCGAACCCCGAGGAGGTCATGGCGACGCGGTGGGTGACGCTCGACGCACTCCGCGAGGAGATCGCAGCGGTGCCAGAACGCTTCACGCCCTGGCTCAGGATTTATCTGGCCGACCATGCCGCACTGATCTTTGGCGAGGTGGTCTAAGGCGTCTCAGGCGTCAAAGAACCCTGGACCCGCGCGGCCCCTGAGGGCGGCCGCGAGCTCCCGCCCCATCTCCGGCCCATCGGCCGCGGGACCGGCAAAGCCCTCCGCCAGCGCTTCGCTCCCATCGGGTCGGATGATCTCACCTCGGAACGAGATGCCATCCGACGAGAGCTCCGCCAGACCGCCGATTGGCGTCTGACAGGAGCCGTCGAGCGCGGCCAGAAACGCCCGCTCCACGGCCAGGCGGAGCCCCGTCTCATGGTCGTGGATCGGCGCGAGCAGCGCCTCGGTTGCGGCGTCGTCCCGACGCCGCTCAATCCCGATGGCGCCTTGTGCGACGGCGGGCAGCATGTCCTCGGGGGCAATGGGCGTTGCCGGCAGCGCCTCCATCCCGAGCCGCCTCAGCCCAGCCATCGCAAGGAAGGTCGCCACTGCGACCCCATCTTCGAGCTTCTTCAAGCGGGTCTGCACGTTGCCTCGGAACTCGACCACCGTCAGATCGGGGCGCTTGTGGAGGAGCTGGGCCCGACGCCGGAGGCTCGACGTCCCGACAACCGCCCCTTCGGGCAGGGCATCGAGCGAGGCGCACCCCGGTGCCACAAACGCGTCGCGCACATCCTCTCGAGGGAGATAGGTGTCAAGGATCAGGCCCGCCGGCTGCTCCACCGGCATGTCCTTCATCGAGTGGACCGCGATGTCGATCCCACCCGCGAGGAGCGCGTCTTCGATCTCTTTGGTGAAAAGCCCCTTGCCGCCGATCTCGCCGAGGGGCCGGTCTAGAACGATGTCGCCCGTCGTCTTGATCACAACGATCTCGAAGGCCGCATCGGAGAGCCCATGCGCCGCCATCAATCGGTCCCGCGTCTCGTGGGCCTGCGCGAGCGCCAACGGCGATCCGCGCGTGCCGATCTTCAGCGGGCGGTCGAGGTCTGGGAGGGTCATTTGTGGGCTCCGTCACGTCGTCCTTTCCCTTAGCAAAGCCCCTCTGTAAGGTAAACGTGACATCCGAGGGGTTCCATGACAGCACCGACCAAGACAATCCTGCGCGCTCTCGCGGGCGAGGCGCAGGACCCGCCACCTGCCTGGATGATGCGCCAAGCGGGACGGTATCTGCCGGAGTATCGCGCAACGCGCGCGCAGGCGGGCAGTTTCCTCGATCTCTGCTACACGCCGGAGCTTGCCGCCGAGGTCACGCTCCAGCCGATCCGGCGCTACGGGTTTGACGCGGCGATCTTGTTTGCTGACATTCTCCTGGTGGCCCAGGCGCTCGGCCTCGACCTTTGGTTTGTCGAGGGCGAGGGACCGAAGCTCTCGACCGTGCGCGATGCCGCGGGTCTCGCCGGTCTTCGTCCGACGGCCGAGATCGACGCCACACTCTCCCCCGTCTACGAGACCGTGCGGATCCTGCGGGGGGAGCTCCCCGCTGAGACCACGCTGATCGGTTTTGCGGGCGCGCCCTGGACCGTGGCCACCTATATGATCGAGGGTGCCGGCAGCCGAGATCACGCCGCGGCGCGCGGCCTGCTCTACCGGGATCCAGCGACATTCCAGGGGCTGATCGACAGGCTGACCGACGCAACGACCCACTACCTCCTCGGCCAGATCGAGGCCGGCGCCGAGGTCGTGATGCTTTTCGACAGTTGGGCCGGTGCCCTGCCCGGTCGGCACTTCACCCGCTACGCGACCGCACCTGTTCAGCACATCGTGGCGGCCATCCGGGCGCGGCACCCGGGCTTTCCGGTGATCGGCTTTCCCCGCCAAGCCGGCGAGAAGCTGTTGGCCTATGCCAAGGCGACCAGTGTGTCGGCTGTTGCGATCGACACGGGCGTCGATCCGGCGTGGGCCGCTGAAACGCTGCAGTCTCGGGTGTGCGTTCAGGGCAACCTGGATCCGACGCTGATGGTCACCGGGGGGCCGACGCTCAGACACGAGGTCAAGCGCCTCCGCGAGATCCTGGGGCGCGGGCCTTACATCTTCAATCTCGGGCACGGCATCACGCCTGAGGCGGACCCGGAGCATGTCCATACGCTGCTTGACGCCCTTCGGCACTGACAGTCACTCGGCGGACAAGCGGTCGAGCGCCGTCAGCAGGTCCGGGGCGAGGGCCGCGCTCATGTCGCGTCGCATGAGCGTGCGGGCCTCCTGTCCGCTCATCTCGCCCTTGTACGCACGCCGCCCAGTCAGCGCGTCATAGACATCGGCGACGGTGACAATTGCGGTCAAGGGATCCTGCGCAGCCGCTGTGAGCCCCTTTGGGTACCCGCTGCCGTCCCGCTTTTCGTGGTGCTCTCCGACAATCCGCCCAATCCGGTCGAGGATCGGCGTCCCATAGAGCAAGCGCGCACCGATTTCCGTGTGACCACGCATGATGCGAGCTTCGGTCCTGGTCAACTGGGCCGGCTTGTCGAGAAGATGAGCGGGCATCGCAAGCTTGCCGACATCGTGGAGAAGTGCGGCCGCCGCGAGGATCTCGAGCTCGGCCGGTTCAAGCTCCTGCGAGGTCCCAAGTCGCAGGGTCAGCGTTGACACCCGCCTGCTGTGCGCGGCCGTAACAGGGCTGCGCAGCGCGACGATCTCCAGGATCGTCTCCGCGAGGTCCGAGAGCCTGACATCGGCCACCACCTGCGCGGAACGTTGGGGCGATTCCTCTGGGGACGCTTCAGCCAGGCGACGCACACCCTCGACAATGTCCGCTGCCAGACGCCCTGGTACGCCGAACGCCACTTTCCGCCCCACGGCTTCCACTCCCCCCAGTTTTGGCCCCAACGAACTATCGAAGGTGCCGGGCGAGAAGTAAACCAGAGGTCGTGTGAACGGACCACTGAGGGTTTCAAAAGGATAAACGCCCCCTCCGGGATGAAGGGGGCGTTGCGCTTGGTTCGGGCTGGCCTGCGGCGTCAGCTGCCGGTGCCCGGGATCTCCACATTGTCCGGGTAAACCGGGCCATAGCCGCGGATCACCGCCCACTCATACCAATTGTCGACGACGGTCCCGGTGATGAGGATGCCGATTCCGCCGGTGATCGTGGTGAGGCAGGCAAACCACCAAGCCCAGCGGTGGATCCCTTCCATCGTGGCGTTGAAGCCCATGGTCCAACGCCAGAAAAGACCCGCACGTTCGGAGGCCGTCCCACGATCCACGATCTGCTCAATTTCCCGATCGCCGCCCAGACGCGTGACGGCGAGAATTGTCGCACCGTGCATCGCGAAGAGGAGCGTTGAGCCGTAGAGGAACACGATCGAGAGCGCGTGGAACGGGTTGTAGAAGAGGTTCCCGTAGGTCAGCGAGAAGTTGTTGGTCCAGTCGAGATGGGTGAATATGCCGTAGGGCACCGCCTCCGACCAAGAGCCCATCAGGATCGGGCGGAAAAGGCCCAAGACCAGGAAGAGCCAAATTGCGCAGGCGAAGGCGTAGGACACATGGTAGCCCATCCCGAGCGCTCTGGCCCGCACGTAGGAGCGCGCCCACCAGCACATCACTGAGACGAGCAGGAAGAAGGAGGAGATGATGTACCACCCCCCCTCGTTCAGCGGCGGGATGGAGAGGCCGTACTCAGCCGATGGCGGGTCGAGAGAGAGCCAGAAGAGCTCTCTCAGGAAGAGCGCGGGGTTGAACTCCACCTGAACCCAGAAGTTGAGGCCGACGATGAAGAACCAAAGCGCGCCTGCGACGATCGAGATCACACCGTAGAACCCGAGATGGATCGGCCCGATCTGAGCGTTGCCGAACCACCCGAAGAGCTTTGAGAACCACGGCTCATCAGTTCTGTCGGAATACCAGTCTGAGAGGACTGCCATCCCCTTTTCAGGTGGACCCTGGACCTGGACTTGAGTGAAAATGTTCTGAATTTCGAGTGTCATGTCTCAGTCCCTCAGAGATCGCGCCACCAGGGCAGGTCGAGCCACCAATCCCACCAAGCCACCCAGGCGTCAGTCCAGATCGTGCCCGAGATCACGATGCAAATCGCCGACCAAGCACCTGCGTTGAGCGCCAGGAGCAGGCCCAACCGGTGAATGCCGAGCGTGCCGACTGAGTAGCCGATGAAATCGCGGAAATAGGTGTCCTCGTGGTCCGGCGTGCGGACCTCGTCCTCGGTCGGATTGACCGCGGAGAGAACCAGGGAACCATGGAGCGCGAGCGCGAGCGTCGTTGTAAAGAAGAACGTGATCGCGATCATGTGGGCGGGATTGTAGTGGAAGTTCCCGTAGGTGTACCCGACGTTCGAAACCCAATCGAGGTGGGTCCAGATCCCATAGGGAAACCCGTGGCCCCAGGCGCCCATCCAGATCGGACGGATCACGTTCAGCGTGACATAGGCCGCGATGGCAACGCCGAAGGCGAAGGGAACGTGGTAGCCCATGCCGAGCTTGTTGCAGATCTCGACCTCGCGCAGCATCCAGCTGACGAAAGCACCGATCGCGCAGATCGTGACCAGTTGCCACATGCCCCCTTCTTGGAGCGGCATGAACGCGAGCCCCGCCTCGACCTTCGGTGGCATCACCGAGATCAGCCAGGGGTTCCAGGTCGCCATCGGGCCTGTGGCTGCATCGATGAAGATGAGGAGCGTGCCGAGGGCGGCGAAGAAAATGGTCGTGACGCCGAAGAAGCCCACAAAGAAGGGGCCGACCCAGAAGTCGAATAGGCTCCCCCCGACCAGCGTACCGCCCGGTACGCGATACTTTTTCTCGAAGCTGAGCAAGGCCATGCTTCTGTCTCCGCGTTGCCGGCCAGGGCGCGGCCGGACTGGGTTCAGGTCTCGCCGCGGGCGAACGCGCCGCCCGCGGCATTGGTAGGGCTGTCCGGAGCGGGTCCGCAGCCGGAGAGGAGCGGCCTTACTCGGCTGCGTACTTCTCGGCGGCGATCTCGAACCAGTTGTAGTAGTCCGTGCTGAGGAGGACGAGGTGGATCATCGCCGCCAGCAGGAACAGGAACACGCCCTGAGCCACGAAGACGCGGCGCGGATCGAAGACCAGCCAGATCTTGTAGAACTTGCTCATATCGAACATGTGTCGTGCTCCTTAGAACCAGGGACGCCAAATGAGCACGAGAAAGTGCGCCACAACCGCGATTGCGGCAAAGAGGCTGAGCCCCTTCATGTAGACGTCGTGCAACTCCTGCGCCTGGTCGTCGGTCAGGCCCGTGAAGGACAGGCCAGTATTTTCAGTCATCAGTATCCTCCTGGATCGTATGACCGATGCCGCGGAGCCTCGCGGCCAGGTCGCCCGCCCCCTGCGGGACTAGGCCATCCCGGGCGAGCCGGGATCTCTCCCCTCCCCGCCGTCAGGCGGAGAAGATCAGCGGTGTAACCTCGCTTGCCATCTGGCGGGCGTGGGTGACAAAGAACCTCCGCGGCTCGCCTTTCTTGGGCGCCACCATCCGGAACAGCGCCGGGATCAGCGAGATCGTGAAAACGAGACCGAAATAGAGGCCGTATTCCCAGCGCGGGTCGCGGCGGGAGGTGGTGTGATCGAACGGGATGTGCGCCATATCAGCGGTCCTTTCGTCGCGGCGAGGGTTTGGAATCGAGGTCGTCGACGGTCTCGCGCTCGACGCGCTCCAGACCGTCGGCGAGCGCGGCCGTCTCGGCCGCGTCGCGAAGGGACTTTGCCGCCGAGATGCGCGTCAACACCGGGTGGCGCGCAACGATCTCATCGAGGCGCGCTTGCGCCTCAGGCGACCAGGGCAGATCCCGGCGGAGCCGCGCGGGCGTCGCATCGGCCCGGTCGAGCTCGCTGCCGAGCGGCAGAATGTGGAAGAGCGCATCGAAGAGGCCATTGCAGACCTCCTGGAGCAGATACGTGGCGCCAGCATAGCCCATGAAGGGCGTGCCGGTGTGGCGACGGATCGCAGCACCCGGAAAGGAGGCCGGAATGAAAGCGGGTTTCGGTCCGAACCCGCCTGTCTCCTCCGCGAGGTACATCTTCTCGTTGATCGAGCCGAGGACCACGGTCGGGCGCGCAGCATGGAGTTTGGCCCGCACGGCATCGTTGTCGGTCTTCGCCCCCGCCTTCCGAGGGACGGCGAGCGCGCATGGCAGCCCGAGCTCGTCCTCGAGATAGTGGCGGATGCCCCGCGTGTAGGTCTCGTTTGCGACGATCGCGAAGGAGGCGGTGGCGAAGAAGTCCTGCGTGACGGAGCGCCAGAGGTCCCAGACGGGCTTTAGCGTGGAGTGTTTTTCGCGCTCGATGAAGGGTTCGGGGTCGAGATCGAGCATCCCGCCCAAGGTTCGAAGAAACGCGGTGGTCGACTCTATCCCGATCGGCGCCTGGAGGTAGGGCTTTTCGAGCACCTCTGCGAGCCCGCGACCGAACTCCCGATACATGACGATGTTCGCGTCGGCGTCGACGAGCCGGGGCATTTCGGCCACATGCGCGCCCAGGGGCATGACCATGTGGACCTCGGCCCCGATCCCCTCCACGAGCCGCCGGATCTCCGCAAGGTCGGAGGGCGTGTTGAACGTGCCGTACATCGGGCCGAGGATGTTGACCCGCGGCGGCGCGCCTTCTGCCCGCGCCTTGGCGCGCGGCAGACGCCCCTTGGTCATCCCAAATTCGGTGAACGTCCACGTCATCGCACGGTCTGCGGCCTGCCACTGGTCCTCGTCGATCGTGCGGGGCAAGAAGCGCTGTATGTTGGTGCCATGGGGCGTCACACCGCCGCCAATCATCTCGGCGATGGAGCCGGTGACAACCACCGCCGGCAGCACTGGATCGAGGGTTTTCCAGGCCCGCCGCATCGCGCCCTCGGTCCCCTCCCGGCCGAGCTCCTCCTCGCCGAGACCGGTCACGACGATGGGGAGCTCGTGGGGGGGCAGTGCGTCTGTGTAGTGGAGGACCGACGTCACGGGGAGGTTTTCGCACCCGACCGGCCCGTCGATCACGACCTGCAGACCCTTGAGCGCTGTGAACGCGTAAACCGCGCCCCAATAGCCGCCGGCCCGGTCGTGGTCCTGGATCAGCATGCGCTCGCCATCAGATCATCTCCTGCGCCTTCTGGGCGCGGCGTTGCTTCTCAAGTTTCTTGGCGTGGCGGGCGCGGAACTCCGGCTGGAGGTTCGGCTGACCCTCCCAGACACCCGCCGTGTCGCCCGCCCCGACGCCGGCAAAAAAGTCCCGCATCCGGTTCATCCGGGCGCGGTTGGCCATCGCTGCGGTCACGATCTGCTGAAGCGGTCCGGCCCCGGCATGCCCCATCAAAGGCCGCGCCGAGACGAGGTTGGTGAAGTAAAGCGCGGGGATCGCCTGCTCCTTGGCGTGCTGCACGACCGGCGTCGTCCCGATTGCGAGATCGGGCTTCAGCGCATCGACGGCCGCGCAGTCATCCTCAAGCGATGCGCGGAAGCGCACCTCAACGCCCCGATCGCGGAGCCAGTCGGCATCCGCCGCACTCCGCTCGCTCTTCGCGCAGGCAGTGCCGACATAGGGCACCTCCGCCCCGCTCTCGATCAGAAGCCGAGCGACGATCAACTCCGAGCCCTCGTAACCCGACAGCGTGATGCGCCCTTTGACCGGCGCCGCTGCGAAGGCCTCCTTGATCTTGGGCAGGACCGCATGCGCCGCCGCCCGCGCCGCACGCGGCGCACCGATCACCTCCGCAACTGCATCGAGCCAGGCGGCCGTTCCCTCCACACCCACCGGGGCGGACGCGACGATTGGTCGACCGATTGCCGTGAACTCCCGCACTGTCGCGGTGTAGAACGGGTGGATCGCGGCCACGAGGGACGCATCGAGCGCGGCATACTGCTCCCGCCACTCCCGGCAGGGGACCGTTGGGCCAACAGCCAGACCAAGGGGTGCAATGAGCTGGCCGATGGTCACAGGGTCGACCGGAAACATCTCACCGAGAAGCGCCACTGTCGGGCGGTCGCCTCGGGCCGCCGCTGGCGCCGCCACCGGCCCCGCCTCCACCTCGGAGCGGGCATAGGCCAGCATTGCGCTCGCCAGGACATCCTTGGCCTCGGCATGGGTTGGCACGCCAAAGCCGGGAACATCGATGCCAATGATCCGCACGCCATCGATCTCACGCGGGAGAAGGCGAAGCGGCACGCCGGAGGCGGTCGGGACACAGAGGTTGGTCACGACGATCGCGTCATAGCGATCGGGATCGGCCATGGCGTGGACGGCGTCCCGAATATCCTCGAACAGCTTGCCCGTGACCAGCGTCTCGGAATTGAACGGCACATATCCCACGGAGCGGCGCGCGCCGTAGAAATGGCTGACAAAGCTCAGGCCGAAGACGCAGCAGGCGGAACCAGAGAGAAGAGTTCCGACCCGCCGCATCCTCAGCCCCACCCGGAGCGAGCCGAACGCAGGACACATGCTTTGCGGCTTGTCATGCGGGCCTTGCGGGTAGTCCTTTGCAAAGGCTTCGAGGAGCGGGGCCTGACCCGCCGCACCCGCTGCCTCCAGCATCTTGTCTCGACCGGCGTGACAGCCCTGCCCGTCCGCACTGAGGGCGCGCTCGGCCATCTCTGCCGCACCGTCTGTCATAGCGCCCCTCCAGGCGCAGCGGTCGGGCCAGGTGCCACGGGCCCCGCCTCGCCTGCGGCGAGGCCGCCGGTCCCGGACCGGCGGGTTGGGCCTGAGGCCCAACCGGGGCCTGCCACACGCCCGGCCGGCTGCCGCCGCTCAAACGTCATCGTAAATGACCTCGAGGCTTGGACGCGGCACTGCATTCTTGCCGCGCATATCCGCCTCGGTCGCAGGCTCAAGGACAACGTCCCCGCCAGTGTCCTTGGCCTCAAAGAGCGCGAGGAGACCGTCCTGGTCGAGCGGTTCGGGATGGATCGGCGGCGCCTCCGCCACGTTCTCGGCCAGCTCACCGAAAAGCGCACCCCACTGCCCCGACGCCGAACCCACAATTTGATAGGCGGCGGATTTCCGGCGCAGATCGTCATCCGCCGGGATCGCTGCGAGAACCGGGATCTCCACGGCTTCGGCGAAGGCCGCCGCTTCGCCAGTGCCGTCATCCTTGTTGATGACCATTCCTGCGACGCCGACATTGCCGCCAAGCCCGCGG
>JBCCWM010000165.1:0-9226 GCA_039193505.1 Pseudomonadota bacterium
CGATCGGCCCCGGCACCCCTCGCAGATCGTGCGCCCGTCCCGGTGGCCACCGGAAATCGACAGGGGTTCCGAGCGCGTCGGACCGCGCCGGGATCCTCTGTGCAATGCCGCCGCGCGAGCGCCCTGCGGCCTGGCTCTGAGGCCCCCCGTTGGCGCCCTGACCGGAGCGGTGGACCGTGACGACGGACCCATCGATCATCGCGTGCTCGAGGTCCGCGTCGGCGCCCAACGCTCTGACCGTACTGTAAAAGGCCTCGGCCTCCCCCCAGCGCCGGACGCGCTTGAAAACGGAGTTCCATGTCCCCGTTTCGCTCGGCAACTCCCGCCACTGCGCCCCGGTGCGCACGGTCCACAGCGCTTCCACGAACAGGCGAGGGCAAGCCCCCGTCCGTCTGGGATCGGTGGATTTGCCGAAGCAGAAAGGCTCTCAATAATGGCCCAACGGGCATCGCTCAGACCGCGACGGGTCAAGGCCGCTCTCCTCTGTTTGCAACCTTGACGCAGACCCCAACCAAAACGGGAAGCCTGAGCGTCCACGGGCTCTAAGGTCTTTGCCGACGGCGGAGCGCAAATACTTCGTCTGCTACCGCAGCGGCCGGCTCGATGTAGCTCTTGGGAGATACCGCTGCTTCTCCGTCGGCACCGAGATGCTCGGTCAGCAGACTACTGAGGTCTTCACCCCTTTTGAGGCAGTCCTTGACGTGTCGGGTCGCTTCCTGTCGCCCGAGCTTCGGTGACAGAGCGAAAACGGTCGCTTCGGAGAGCGCGGCGGGCGCGCTTTCAATGCGCGCCGCCATCGCGGCTGTGTCCACGGACAGATCGGCCAGGACGAGCAGCGCGTGGTCGACCGCCGCCGCTGCCGTCTCGATGAGGGTCGGAAGGAGCAACCACTCGACCGACCACATCGCGCCGTCGCGTTCCTCGATGTGGACCGCGCTTATGGAGAGCCCTGCAGTGCACGCCGTGGCCAGGGCGGCGAGGGCTTGGAGCGCCTCTGCCCGGACCGGGTTCGATTTGTGCGGCATGGTCGAGGAGCCGCCGCCCGTCGTCCGAAGCTCCCCCACTTCGCCCCGCTGCGACAGAGCGACGTCGCCGCCGAGCTTTGCCAGCGCGTGGATCTTGAGCTCAAGCCAGCCGGAGAGCCGCCGCAGGCCGCTCCGGTCCGTGTGCCAAGGTGGGGCGGGCGGCAGACCGAGCCGGGCTGCCATCGCCGCTGCCGTCTCAGCGCCAGTGGTCGAGCGGCTGCCAGACGCGCCGCCGAACTGCACGCAAAGCGCTGCGGCTCGAACGCGCGGCACATCCGCCTCCAGTTTGATAAGGGGGAGCGCCCACTGGGCTGCCCGCAGGCCGAACGTGATCGGCGTCGCCAACTGGCCGCGCGTTCGCGCCACCATGAGAGTTGCCCGGTGGGCTTGGCTCAGCGCTTCCAGCCGATCGATCAAGATCCCGAGCTGCCCCTCTAGCGCATCGAGCGCCTGCCGGATTGAGAGGACCAGTGCCGTGTCGACGATGTCCTGGCTGGTTGCGCCGTAGTGAAGCCAGTCGGCCGCGCTGGGCGTCAGCATTGCCCGCAACGCATCAACGAGGGCCGGGACCGGCACGCCCGTGCTCCGCACCCCGGCCTCGAGCAGATCGAGATCGAGGGTGCGTGCGCGGAGCCCGGCAATCTCCACCGCCGCTGCGACCGGGATCAGCCCGAGCTCGGCCTGACCCTCCGCCAGAGCGACCTCCACGTCGACCATGGCCGCAGCGAAGGCCCGGTCGCTGAACAGCTTCGCCGTTTCGGGGTGGCCGAAAATCGGGCGGGTCAGGAAGCTTGTGGCCGACACGTGGTCAATGGGCCATCAAGACGGGCACGTTCGTGTCGGCGATGACATCCGTTGTCACGCCGCCGAAGAGATCATGGTTGAACTTGGAGTGTTCAAACGCCCCCATCACGATCAACTTCGCCCCTTCGGCATCTGCGTGGGCGAGCAGGGTCCGCGCGATCCGCCCGTCCCGCGGGACGGAGACGGCGTCGACATTGACGCCGTGACGCTCCATGTTGCGAACCATCCTCTCGGTCCCACGGGGGGGCGCCCCGACGCTGAGGAGCGTGACATGCGTCTTCTCGGCGAGCACATCCATCGCGTCTCCGAGCGCCCGCGCGGCAGAGCGTTTGCCATCCCAGGCAACGATCGCGCGATCCGCCAGACCGTCGGCCTCATAGCCATTCGGCACAACGAGGACGGGCCGCCCGCTCCGGAGGGCGAGCATGTCGGGATGCGCCGCGAGAAGCGCCTCGTTGGTGGCATCCGAGTGCACGCCGGTCACCAATATGTCGAACGCATGGGCAAAAACCGCGAGCGGGCCGTCTTCGACCGGGTCAAGCTCAACGAACTCAGCCTGCTGAGAGAGGCCGGCGGCTTCAATGGTGGCGTTGAAACTGGCAGCGACCTCAGCGAGATGCGCCGCATCGACCTTGTCGAGCTCCGCCCTCAAGGATGCCGGAAGCTGGGCGCCATACTGGTTCCGCAGGGGCGAGACCCCGTGGCGGTGTACGCCCGTCAAGTGCGCCCCGTGGTGCTGTGCAAGCTTCAGAGCATGGCGCAGCCCGCTCCCCCGCGCGGGATCGCCGCTGTAGGCACAGAGTATCGATTTGAAGGGCATGGCGTCCTCGTTGGTTTGCCGGTTCACCCGACCGGCCTCAGTCCCAACATATGACGGGTCTCGGCACATGTCGCGACCGGCCGGTCGTGTCTGGCGCAGATCTCCACGGTCCGCCCGACCAGTACAGCGTTCGAGGGCGCCAGCGTATTGCGATCCAAACGGATGTTGTCCTCGAGCCCGGTGCGCGTGTGCCCGCCACGTTCGATCGCCCACTCATTGAGCTCCAGCTGATGCCGCCCGATCCCGGCTGCGCACCAGGGGGCATCGGCCCCGAAGAGGCGGTGCACCGTCTCGACGTAGAAATCGAACACCGTCCGGTCGGCCGGCATCGCGTTCTTCACCCCCATTACAAACTGCACATAGGGCGTCCCGAGGAGCTGCCCGGCCTCCGCCATCTCCTTGGCCTTCAGGATATGTCCAAGATCGAACGCTTCGATCTCCGGCTTGATGTCATAGGTGACCATCTCCGCCGCCAGCCAGTCGACCAGGTCCGGCGGGTTCTCGTAGACCCGGGTCGGAAAGTTGTTCGACCCGACAGAGAGCGAGGCCATGTCAGGGCGGAGTGGCAGCATGCCGCCTCGCGCTCGTCCGGCGCCTGAGCGACCGCCCGTGGAGAGCTGGACCACCATGCCGGGGCAGTGCGCCTCGATCCCCTCTTTGAGCGCCGCGAACCTCTCTGGATCGCTCGTCGGTGTTTCGTCGTCGTTTCGCACATGGCAATGCGCAATGGTCGCGCCGGCTTCGAACGCGGCCTGCGTGCTTTCGATTTGCTCGGAAACGGTGATCGGGACCGCCGGGTTGTCGGCTTTCCGCGGCAGCGACCCCGTGATCGCGACGCAGATGATGCACGGCGTGCTCATATGTATAACACCTCAGGGCGCGAAATCTGCGGATCGTCATGCTGTCCCAAAGGCCTCAGCCCGATCCCGGTCTGCATTGGAGCTCTGCAGCGGGCAACAGGTGCGGCTTCCATCACTGTCGAGACACTCTCCTGCAGACCGGCTGCGACGCTCCGAGAGTGGAGATCGCCGACCGGCGCGAGCATGGTAGTCGCCTGGACCTCCCTTGTCGAATTCTGCCGAGCACCTGTCACGGGTGGTCCGGCGACACCCGCCACTCCAGGCTAAAGCCGTCATGCGCAAGGGCTGGCAACCTGCCCCCCGTGTCGTTTCGGACTGCGTTCAGCGGACCGGCCCGAATGACGTGCGCCGTCTCACGTCGGTGCACCCGCCCGATCCATCTCAGCGAAGGTCTCTTTGGCGAGCTTGATGGCGTGGTTCGCCGCCGGAACGCCAGCGTAGATCGCGACATGGAGGAAGGCCTGCATGACGTCCTCCCGGCTGGCACCCGTCGCGGCGGTCGCTCGGATGTGCATCGGGATCTCGGCGTGGTTGCCTGTCGCTGCGAGAAGGGCGAGCGTCAGCATCGAGCGCTCGCGCCGCGAAATCGTATCGTCGGACCAGACTGTGCCCCAGGCGCCTTCCGTGATCAGCGTTTGAAACGGGGCGTCGAAATCGGTCTTGGCCGCCTCCGCCCGGTCGACATGCGCGTCGCCGAGGACGGCGCGCCGGGTTGCCATGCCGCGGTTGTGGCGTTCGTTCATCGGGGCTCTCCTCGCTTAGGGCGGTCCATTGCCCTCGGAGCCTCCAACGACGCCGCGGCGAGGACAAGTCCGCGTCCCTCGCTTGGCGACAGACCGACATCCGGCTCGGACCGCCATGCGCCGGGGGGGCGGCATTGACCGCAAGGGGTCCGCCGGCAACCGGCCGCGGGGCCCTCAGGATCGAGCCGGCGGCGAGAGACCAGGATGCCGTCACAAAGGCCGCGCTGATCGTGGTGCCAAGGTCGCCTGCGGCGATCTCGATCCGGCAAAGCGCACCCAGGATGCGCCTTCAGGTTGGTCTCGGAACGGGGATCGGTCTTCCTGGTGTTGGGCCGCAGCCGCTCTTGAGGACCGCATCCCACCGGCTCGAAGACGCTCCGCAGGCGCCGGGGCTGCGCGTCATAGACGCGTCCGCAGCGCTCGGCGTTGGCCCGGTCTCAACCATCGATCTGACGTCTTCGGAGCGGAGCCTTGCGCCCAGTGAAATAGAGCTTTGTGCTGCGCGCAAAGGCGTGTAGCGTCCGGGATCAATGTGAGGCAGCAAGCCTCCCGGCTAAAGGTCAGGACAGGGGTGGAAGTCGACTTCGTCATCGTTGGCGCGGGATCTGCGGGCTGCGCCCTGGCAGCACGGCTGTCTGAGAGCGGGCAGTACTCCGTCGCGCTGATCGAAGCGGGTCCGCGCGACCGAAACCCCTGGATCCATATCCCGGTCGGATACTTCCGGACCATGGGCAACCCGCGCACCGACTGGTGCTACCGCACGGAGGCCGATCCCGGGATCGCGGGGCGCGGGATCAACTGGCCGCGGGGCCGGGTCCTCGGCGGGTCGAGTTCGATCAACGGCCTTCTCTACGTGCGCGGCCAGCCGCAGGACTATGACGGCTGGGCGCAGCTCGGCTGCACCGGCTGGTCGTGGGAGAGCGTCTTGCCCTGTTTCAAGCGCGCAGAGACCTGGAAAGGGCCGAACGGAACCGCGCTCCGAGGGACTGAGGGACCGCTGTCGGTCCAGACGTCGCGCCTCTCGCGCGAGATCGTGGATCTCTGGGTCGATGCGGCCTGCAGCGCGGGGTACAAACGAACCGAGGACTACAACGACGCCGATCAGGAGGGCGTCGGGTACTTTCAGCTCACCATGTCGGGGGGACGCCGGTGCTCCTCGGCCGTCGCCTATCTGAAGCCGGCGCGGGCTCGGACCAACCTCGCCATCCTGACCGACGCGCAGACCGAGAAAGTGCTGATCGAGGACGGGCGCGCCGTCGGCGTGCGAGTGCGCCACAGCGGGCAGATGCGCGAGATCCGGGCGCGGGCGGAGGTTGTGCTGTCGGCCGGTGCCATCGGCTCCCCTCAAATCCTGATGCTCTCGGGGATCGGTGACCCGGAGGAGATGCGCCCCCACGGGATCGACATTCGTGCCGATGTGCCGGGCGTCGGCAAGAATCTTCAGGACCATCTCCAAGCCCGTCCGGTCTTCAAGACGGGACTGCCGACCATCAACACAGAGACAAACAGCCTCCTCAAGCAGGCGGGCATCGCGCTCCAATATGCACTGACGGGCAAGGGGCCGATGACCATGGCGGCGAGCCTCGGGACGGGGTTCCTGAAAACCGAGCCGCATCTCGAAACGCCGGACATCCAGTTCCACATTCAGCCCTTCAGCGCCGACAGCCCGAGCGAGGGGGCGCATCCCTTCTCAGCCTTCACGGCCTCTGTCCTGCAGCTTCGTCCGGAGAGCGCGGGGCATCTCTCGCTCCGCTCGAGCAATATGGACGACCATCCGGCGATCCACCCGAACTACCTCGCGACCGACACCGACTGCCGGACCATCGTCAAAGGCATCCAGGTGGCGCGGCGGATTGCGGCGCATGAGCCGCTCCGCTCGCAGATCTCGGAGGAGCATGCGCCGGGCGCCGACGTGGCCTTCGACGATGAGGAGGCGACGCTCGACTGGGCGCGGCGGACGGCGGTGACGATCTATCACCCGACGGGCACCTGCAAGATGGGGACCGATCCGATGGCAGTGGTCGATCCGCGGCTTCGTGTCCGAGGGGTCACTGGATTGAGGGTTGCGGATGCCTCGATCATGCCGAAGATCGTCAGCGGCAACACCAACGCGCCGGCGATCATGATTGGAGAACGGGCGAGCGATCTGATTTTGGAGGATGTGCGCGGCTGAGCGCGCACCCGCCACACAAAACGCGCCGGGGGAGCAACGCCTTCGCCCTCGGACAAAGACAAGAATTGAGAGGGCAACAGTTTGGGAGGATGACGATGTTCAACCTGAAGACACTGGCCACCGGGGCGGCGGCCCTCGGGCTTCTGGCTACAAGCGCCATGGCCGAGACGGTGATCCGCGTGCAGTCGGTGATCCCGGCACAGGCCGACGAAGTGACGATGCTGAACGAGTTTGCGGCGGATGTCGAAGCGCTGACGGGCGGCTCGCTCAAGATCGAAGTGCTGCCGGCGGGTGCCGTTGTGGGCGTGCGCGAAACGCTCGACGCGGTCGATGCGGGCCTGATCGAGGGCGGCTTTGCCTGGACGCATTACTGGTCGGGCAAACACCCTGCCGCAATGCTCTTTGGCTCGCCGGTTGCGGGCGCGGGCGTTGGCATCGACAACATCGCCTTCCTCAGCTGGTTCCAGTATGGCGGCGGCCGTGAGCTCTATGACCAGCTCTGGGATGAGATGGGCGTCAATGTGAAGGGCTTCATGCTGCAGCCCGTGGGCCCCGAAGCGCTCGGCTGGTTCAAAGAGCCCATCGCCTCGATGGACGACTTCCGGAAATACACCTTCCGGACGCCTCCGGGCATCCCGGGCCAGACCTACAAAGACATCGGCGTGGCCTCGGTTGCGATGGGTGGCGGAGACATCCTGCCCGCGCTCGAGAAAGGCACGATCGATGCGGCGGAGTGGTGCTGCCCGAAGCCCGACAGCGTCTTCGGCTTCCAGAAGGTTCTGAAGCACTACTACCTCCAGGGTCTCCACCAAGTTGTGGTGAACGCCGATCTCTACATCAACGGCGACATCTATGACGGTCTGACCGATCTGGAGAAGAAAGCGCTTGAGGTCGCGGCCAACGCCTCGCTCTCCAAGGCGATGTCCTACCGGATTTTCGAGAACGGCAAGGCGCTGAAGGACCTCACCGAGAACCACGGCGTGATCCTCCACGACACGCCCGAGGACTACTTCACCCAGTACATGGAAGCGGCCAAAGCTTCGCTCGAGAAAAACGCGGAGGAGAATGAGTTCTTCGCAGAGGTCTGGAACAGCCAGCGCGAATTTGCCGAGATCGCCGTGCCTTTCTGGGCCGGTGCCCAGACCTCGAACGCGAACCTCGGTCGGGCGTTCGCGGACACGCTGAAGTAATCGGCCCCCGAAGCCCCGGTCCGCGCGACCGGGGCTTTTCCCTTTCGCGCGCCTCGGCCCTGCGTCGGAGCGTGCACCCTTCTTTTGTACGCGGGGCAGACGGATATGGCGGACGAGGTTCAGGCCGACAAGCTCGAGATCACGGATGAGCTGATAGCGGAGCGCAACGCCTTCGCGCCCGGCACGACGCCGGAGGACATGACCCCCTGGATGCGGCCGGTCGTGGCCAACATCGATCTGATGAGCCTCTGGGTCGGTCGGATCGCCTGTCTGTTTGCGGTTCCGCTGATCTTTGCGATTGTCTTCGAAGTGGCGAGCCGCCAGGGCTTCTCCCTCCTCTCGAGCTGGGGGATGGACGACCTCGCCCGCGAACTGGGCCTCGGGCCGACGCTCTGGGTCTACGAGTTCTCGCGGATGGTGGCGGGCGTCCTCTTTATGCTCGGCGCGGGATATGCGCTGATGCGGGGCGTCCACATTCGGGCGGACTTTATCTACCGCACCTGGTCGCGGGAGCGTCAGGCGACCGTCGACACGGTCCTCTACCTCGCCTTCTACTTCCCGGCGATGATCTTCTTCCTCTGGGTGAGCTTTGAGTTCACGTGGAGGGCCTGGATGACCTGGGAACGGGCGATGGACACCACGATGATGGCGCCACTTGCGCCGGCACGGACTGCCATGCCGCTCGCCGCGCTCTTCCTGATCCTCCAGGGGATCTCGGAGCTCCTCAAGAGCCTCTATGACATGGGGGAGGGGCGCCGCCGGGCGTTTCTGCGGGTCCTGCCTTGGTATGGCGGCGTGCTGGCGCTGATCTTCCTGTCGGTCGCAACGCCCGATCTCGTGCCAATCGGCGACTGGTGGTCGGCGCTCGTCGGCGCAACGGGCGCGGGCGGCATCGCGTCCGAGACGATCGGGATCATCATGATCGCGGTCATGCTCTTTTCGATCTTCGTGGGCTTCCCGATCTCTTTCACGCTGATCTTCCTCGGAGTGGTCTTCGGTGCCTGGGGGTTCGGCGCGAAGTTGACCTTCTACCTCCAGACGTTCCAGTTCAACGCGACCATGCTCGACGATCAGCTCGTCGCCGTGCCGCTCTTCGTCCTGATGGGCATCATCATGGAGCGCGCAGGGCTGATGGAGCGGCTCTTTCTCTCCATCCAGATGATGTTCTCGCGGACGCGCGGCGCGCTCTTTGTGGCGGTCCTCTTCGTCTCGATGATCTTTGCGGCCGCCACCGGGATCGTCGGCGCCTCTGTCACGATCCTCGGGATCATGGCGGCGCGGACGATGAACCGCTCGGGGTACGACGTGCGTCTCGCCTCCGGCACGATCACAGCGGGCGGCACGCTCGGCATTCTGATCCCGCCCTCGATCATGCTGGTGGTCATGGGGCCCGTGCTCGAGGTGCCGGTCACCACGCTGTTTCAGGCGGCGATCATCCCCGGCATCATGCTGGCCTTTCTCTACATGCTATATGCGCTGGTGCGGTGCTGGATCAATCCGGATCTCGGACCGATCCTGCCGCCCGAAGAGCAGCCCCAGACCTCCCCCTTCTTTATCTGGGAGTTCGCGTCGGTCCTTGCAGCGCTGGTCATTCTGATCTGGCTGATCACG
>JBCCWM010000166.1:0-9212 GCA_039193505.1 Pseudomonadota bacterium
CCGCCCAGTTCGTCACCTTGTAGCGTGCCCGGGGAATGTGATCGCGGTGCGGCTCGTTGTGCTTGAAAGGCATGGGTGGGGTCCCTGGTCGAAGAAGGCAAGTGCCTCATACAACCCTCAGCGTCGCGATGCACCAAGGCCGCGCAGAAATAAGTTCCCGAACCTGTTCCCTCTGCTCTTCATCCAACATTCTCAAATCCCTTTCACATTCAAACTACTGGTAGATCGCCACTGCAATCATATCACTTTAGCGGATAGTATTTTGTTTGCAAGGCGGGCGCCGCGGGGGCGCTCGTCTCAAGATGGAGTGGTGTTGGTGGGTGGCGGCCTAGCGGGCTGACGCCATCATCGCTGCGCGGTCGCGAGGGTTCCAAGCGTTGGAGTCAGTCCACTAGGTTGAGGGCCCGCAGAGCATCCTGGCCCGCGCCCTTCCAGCCCCCCTCGACGAAGACGCCGTTGCCAAGTCGGCCCACGTCGACGAACACCTTCGCGAACTGCATGAACGCCATCGCAGTCGATGCGAAGACCATCGATCCGGTGCTGTAACCGTTCTGCTCGACATAGGCGTCGAGCAGCTTTTCATTTGAAAGAACAAGCGCATCTTAGTCGTCGGCGTTGTCGCCGAAGATCGTGACATTTCCATCTTCCGCCATGGCGCGAGACCTCCACCGTTTGCCGTGCGAGTTGAGGACGTGAGGCATCCCACAGTCAGTTCAAAAACTCACATATCGCGCCCAACTCCGCGCCCCCTGTCCTCTCGCAAACCAACCCGACATGCGCCATATTGAGATCAGGAGAGCCCCATGACCGCGTTTCGCATCGACACCCTAAAGTTCGCCCGCAGCCTCAAAGAGGCCGGCGCCGACGAGAAACTGGCCGAGGCCATCGCGTCGGGCCTCAACGACGCCGATGTCTCCGAGCTTACAACAAAGTCCGACCTTCTCGACTTGGAGCTCCGGATCGCCGAGAAGTTCGAGACGCTCTACCGCCAACTCTGGATCATGGCGGCTGGCATCGTCGGTCTCACGGTCACACTGATCAAGTTCCTGCCCTGAGCCACTCGGGCGCTGCAAGCGGCGCCCGACCTTCGCAACACCTGACCCCGGAACACTCCAGCCCCGGAGACGTCAAGAATCGGAGGGGTCGGAGTTTCGGGGTGCGGGAGGGCTGGATCGGAGACCGAGGCCTGGAAGAAACCGGCCGGTCAGGTCCGAACAGTGAAGAAGTGGGCTGCCGCAATGCTCGATCTGCGGTATGTTCGTGCCCGGAGGGTTCATCTTTGACCAGATCGTTTCACGAGATCCGGCCGGGTGCCACGTATCAGGATGTGCTCGACGCGCCGCCGCACATGGTGGCGGAGCTTTTACGGGGGTGGTTGCATCTGCAACCGCGTCCGGGGTCGAGGCATACGTTGGTGTCATCGGTCCTCGGCGCCGAAATCGCCGCGCCGTTTGGCCGAGGTCGTGGCGGTCCGGGGGGCTGGTGGATCCTCGATGAGCCGGAGTTGCACCTCGGGGACGACGTGCTTGTGCCGGATCTTGCGGGGTGGCGGCGTGAACGCATGCCGCGGTATCCGGACGTCCCGGCCTTCACCCTGGTGCCGGACTGGGTCTGCGAGGTTCTCTCGCCGTCCACGCGTCAGTTCGACGTGACCGAGAAGCGGGCGCGGTATCTCGAGGCCGGCGTGGCGCATCTCTGGTTCGTGGATCCTTCGGCGCGGACGTTGGAGGTCTTCGAGGCCACCGATGCTGGCTGGCGTCTGGTCTCGGCGCGGAAGGACGATGAGCCGGTCGCTGAAGTGCCCTTCGATGCGGTCGCGTTTCCGCTGGACGCCCTCTGGGCCGAGTGACCGCGACAAGCAGGCTTGTCGGCGGCGCAGCCCTCGGTTCGAAGGCAATGGACAGGGAACCGGCACTGCAAGCGAAGGGGATCCGAGCGCGTCGGCTGATCCTTTGACAGCCTAGCTTGGTCCCACCGACACCTTTGGCGCGCCCGGCAGGAACACCTCCGTCACCCCTCTGCGCCCGTTCTCCCGGCCGAGTTGCACGATGACATCGACGGACTGCGCGACGTAGTCGGCCACTTCGGAGAAGGTGAGAGGCGTTCCGGCCTGGAGCACCATCATGGCGAGGCGGGAGATGGCGCGGGGGGCGGTTTCGGCGTGGAGGGTGGAGATGGAGCCGCCATGGCCGGTGTTGATCGCTTCGAGCCAGGTGAGGGCCTCGGGTCCGCGGAGCTCGCCGACGAGGATGCGATCGGGGCGAAGGCGGAGGGCGGCCTCGAGCAGCCGGGCGGTGGCGTGAGGTGAGCTCGGCGCCCGGTCGGCGATCATGGCGACGGTGTTGGGCTGGGTGGGGAAGAGCTCGAGCGCGTCCTCGATGGTGACCAGCCGCTCGTCGGGGCCGATGTGATCGAGAAGCCCGCGCGCGACGGTGGTCTTGCCGGTGGAGGTGCCTCCGCTGACGAGGATGGTGAGACGGAGGACGACCATGCGGGCGAGGGCGGTCTCGAGATCGCGCTCGGCAAGCGCCACGATCTCAGAGAGTTGCGTCTGGCGCCGCGCTTCGAGAGACACCGGTGTGCCGTGGAGAAAGGCCGGTCGGTGACGCGTTCGGGCGCCGAGGGGCATGAGGCGGATGGCGATGGCGGCGCTCTCCTCGACGGCGGGCGCGGCGACGACCTGGATACGGAGTGGCCGGCCTTCGAAGGCCACCTTGCCGGCGCCAAGGGGCGTGCGCCGGCTCATCTTGCGACCGGCGCCGCCGACGACGGCGCGGGCAAGCTGAAGCGTCTCGACGGGGGCGCTTGTCCCGGCCTCGCGGCGCATCCAGGCATCGCCCGCGCGCTCGCTCCAGATCGACCCGTCGGGATTGATGGCAAGCTCGACGACTTCCGGTTCGCGGAGCCAGGCCGCGAAACGCCCGAGATAGCTTTCGAGGTAGCTGGCGGCGGGCAGCTGCTCCGCGTCAACCGTCATGGACGACCACGTCCCGGTCGACAATCAGGGTGACCGCGGCGCCCTGGTCGGCGTAGAGCGTCGGGCGGATCGAGAGCTGCTCGGCGAGGACGCTGTCGGTCGTGGCCGCGACGCCTTCGCTCATCGCGACGGCGGTGTCGCGGGCGACCTCGCCCTCGAGGCTCCGTGCCGCGACCGAGGGCAGGGCGCCGATGAGCGAGATGAGGACCCCGCCAGAGAGCCGCTCGTCGAGCCGCGTGTCGACAAAGCCCGAGAGGCCTGACCGGCCGAGCGAGTCGCCGCCCAGGGCCGCGATCTCCATCGAGACGCCCGCCGGCGTCACGATCCGGCTCCATCGCACGAGGATCCGCCTCTGATGGGTGTCGATCCGGGCGCTGTAGGATCCGAAGAGCTGGGAGCCCTTGGGGATCAGCACGCGCTCGCCCGAGAATGCGAGGACCGGCTCGGAGACGATGGCGAGCGCGTTGCCCGGCAGATCGCTGTTGATCGCGGTCCGGAGCGTCGCCTGGATCACGGTGCCCTGCAGGAGCGTGCGCCCGGGCTCGGCGATCCGACCGGCCGCGGCCACCCCGAGCCGCGGCGCCTGGCGCAGAAACGCCTCGTCGGCCGTCGGCTCGAGCCCAGCGTCTACGACCCCGGCGGCGACTTCAGCGCTGCCCGCGAAGATCACGGCAGCCGAGGCGTGCCGGCGCTGCGTGAGCGCGGCCGCTTCGGCGCGCCGGATTTCTTCGGCATTCCGCGCATCCTCCGCCGCGAGGCTTGCGAGACGTCCGGCCTCGGTCAGCGTGGTGAGACTTTCGACCTGGCGCTCGAGCGCGTCGCGCGCCGACTGCGCGCGGGCGAGCTCCGCTTCGAGTTCCCGCCGCTCCTGCGCTTCGGCGGCGCGCGCTCTGCGGCGGTCGGCCTCGATCTCGGCAAGGCGGTCTTCGAGGGCCTGGCGCTCGGCGGCGAACGCCGCCTCAAGACGGTCCGTGACCGCTTTCTCCTGGGCACGGAGCGCCTCCGCATGCGTCCGTTCGGCCGCCTCGAGCGCGCGCCGGCGCTCCACCTCGGCGGCGCGGAGGGCTGCGCGGATCCGTTCGAGCTCGCGGGCGACGCTCGGATCAGTGAGGACGATCTCGCCGGGAGCGAGGGCGGCAACATCGATGCCGCCCGGCTCCGGCACCTCGATCGGCGGCGGGGCCGGGCGGAGCGGGGCAGCCTCCGGAAAGGCGATCTCGGCTGCGCGGCCGGTGGACTGGAAGTCGGCCACATCCGAGGTGACGAGCGCCCGATCCTCAGGGGCGGCGAGGAGGCTCGAAAGGACAAACGCCAGGCCGCTGGCGCCGAGGCCGAGGAGGACCGCGACGAGCGTGACGCTCGGCCCGCCGCGGGCCGGCCCGGGCCTCTTCTTCCGAAACGTCTCGAGCCGCGCCTCGAGCGCTGGATCGGGCGTGTCGCTCACGACGAGATCTGCCCGGTCTCGCGGCGCACGCAGATGGCGGCCTCGCCGATGCGAAGCGTCCAGTCGCGGTTGACGCCGAGGACGCGGCTGATGGTGCCCTCCTGCGTGACATTGACCGTGCGCTCGCGCCCGTCGTCATCGGCCTTGAAGATCGCGGGCTGGCGGGCCGCTTCGGGGAACACGAAGTAGGTGTAGCGCCCATCGTCATAGACCGCGCGCGGGCGGAAATCTCCCGCGCCGGAGAGGCTATAGGCGCGGTGGATCGGGGCCGCAAAGCCGGGCTTCTGCGCCGCGGCCGCCTGCCGCTCCGCCGGATAGCTGAAATGGACATCGAAGAACTGATCGGGTCGTGCGCCTTCGCGGAGATGGAAGGAGTAGGCCCGGCGGTTGGTCAGGATCGTCATATTGGTCGCGGCGCGGCTCACGACAGGTTTGATGGTGAGCGCGTTGGCGGCCGGGATCGGGTCGATGGCAAAGCTCTCGGTGTCGCCCGCGACCACGGCGACAAACCGCTCCCCCCGCCCGAAATGCACCGTCGTGGCGTGCAGAAGATCGGTCTCGATCACGTAGACCTCGCGCTCGGCATAGGCCGCGATGCGCACGCGCGGGTCCTTCGGACCGGGGCGCGGGACGGCCTCGGCGAGGGCGTCGAGGGGCAGGGCGAGGGCCAGGAGCGGAAGGATCCGGGTCATCGGCGGGGCTCCAGGGTTTCGGCATCGACGCGGTAGGTGGTGACGGTGAAGGCGAGCGGGTTGGCCCAGACATCCTCGAGGCGGCGCCGCTCGCCCGGGCGGAATTCGAAGCCGACGGTCGCGATGTAGCCACGGGTGACGCTCTGGCGGTCCCGCCGGCGGGTGAGGGTTTTGGTGAAGCGGACCTGGGAGACGCTGGCGTTGATCGGGGTCACGGATGTGACCGTCACGTCGATGGTCTGGTCGTCGCCGTAGACCGCGATCGGGTAGTCGGGATTGGTCGAGGTCCAGAGCGCGATGAGGCTCGCGCGGGCCGCGCCGTCGGAGCGGGCGAGAACGCCTGTGATCCGCTCCTGGCTGTCGGCGCGGTCATAGGTCTCGCGGTCGTCGACGTAAGAGACGAGGAGCGCCTGGATGATGGCCTCGCTTTCGTCGAGCGTGAGATCTTCGACATGCGCGATCCGGTCCATCTCGCCGGTGGCCTGGTCGACGACGACGATATGGGCCTCGATTTCCTTGAGCGGCAGGATGGCGACGGCGCCGGCGAAGCCGAGAACGCCCACGAGCACGCCGGCACCCGCCACGGCATAGGCGAAGCGCTCGCGCCGGCGCGGGGCGTAAAGCGTGTCCATCTCGAGATCGATCTGACGCGTGCTCACGGCGGTCCCGCGCTCCCCGAGCCGCGATGCGCGAGCATGCGCGCCACGGCCCGCGCGCCGTCCGAGGGGACGCCCGCCGCGGGCGCTGCCTCAGCCGCTCTGCGAAGCGCCTGGCCTGCGGCGACGGTCCGGGTGGTGCCGCTGGCGAGGGCCTGGCCAGTGACGGCCGTGCCCGTGGCAAGGCCCGAGCGCGCGAGGGCGGTGAGGCCCACGGCGTTCGAGGCGAGCGCCAGAGTGCCGGCGAGGCCCTGGGCGATGGCCGGGATGGTGGCCATGACGCCGAGGCTCAGGACCATGACGGTGATGAAAGGGAGCGCGATGCCGAGGTTTTCCCCTGGGTTGTCGGGGATGTCGGCGAGGAAAGTCTCGCCGACGGTGGCGATGACGCCCAGAACGCCGCCGGCGGCGAGCGGGATCATGGCGTAGCCGAGGGTCGACCGGACCCAGGCATCGAAGAGGCTGCGGGTGACGCCGAAGAGCGAGAGTGTGATGAAGAAGGGCGCCACGACAATCATGACGGTAAAAACGATAAGGCCGAAGGCAATGACCCCCGCAGCGACGGCCGCGAAGACGGCGACAAGGATGTAGAAGAGGCCCGTCAGGATCGCGCCAAGCACCCAGCCCGAGTCCTGGCCAAGCGCCGTGCCGACCTCAGCGATCTGGGCGAGCATGTTGTCCAAACTCTGGTAGAGGCTGGATGCGCTCTCTGGTCCAGTCGCCCGCATGACCAAACCGCCAACGTACTGTGGTGTCTGGCTAACGACAGCATAAACATCGACAAAATTGTTCCAACTGAGGGCGAAGACCGCCACAAGGACAATCCTGAGGGCGGCGCTGAAGAACGCTGCGACGGTCATCGGGCGAAGCTGCATGAGAACATTGGCACCGAGCATTCCGACGACGAGTGCCGACCCGGCGACGACTACGGCAGCCATCTCACCCGCAACGATGGCAAACCCGCTCTCCGCCGTCTCCGCTACCGCAGCGTCGATGGCGTCAAGAATGTCGGCAATAAGCGGCACTAGGACCCCTCCCCACATTCTTGGACAAACTCGATCCGTTGTTGTCTCTGGCGTTCGATCAGCTGATCGGCGAGTGCCTCTCCATCGGAAAAGGAAGCGCTCCGAAACTCTCGATGAAGCTTGTCTGCCTCATCTACAACGGATCGGAAGTCGACGTAGACGCGAGCCTCACAGCGACAGAGACCGTCGGTCAACCTCGCCTCAAGCATTCGGATTTCCCAGACCCGCTCGATCATCGTGAAGAGGACCCGAGTGTCCGCGTTTGTTCCATCGTCCCTGGGCATCTGCAGCACTGCGCAGATCGGTTGGCTGCCGGGCTCGCGCTCGAGCGTGATTGCCATCTGCGCCGGCGCGGCCGTTGCCGTGAGGGCCAGAGTGAGGGGCAGAGCGTGACGGTTCATGCGTAATCTCCCGTGCTCGGCGCCGAGAGGGGCGCTCGATCGAACGGCCTTGGAACCGCGATTCTGGAGAAGCGCCCGGCGCGCCGTCCGCTGCCAGGCCCGTGCAGGGTGCCAGTCTCGGGCGCGGGCGCCAAGCGCATTACGCCCTCCGGTTGTGTCGTGGAAAGGCACCATCATGGCGCTGAGCGTCCTCATCGCGGTGCAAGCGTCATGTCGGCGACGCGCCGTTGCGCGGCCATATCGGAGGCCGCGAGGACACCGAACTGACCGGCGGCGTATCCTTGAGCCGCCTGGAGCTGGATGGCCTGCAGAAGAATGATCCCCACTTCCGCCGTGATGCGGCTGTTGAGATCGACGGCAGCGCGGAGCCCGTCCTGCGCGTCGATGAGCGCAACCATCTCTTCGAGCCGGCGGAGGCTTGCGGAGGTCTCGGCATGGCTTTCGGTCGCAGCGACCGTCAGCATCGCGCCCGTGGCCGCGCGGCGCGCGACGCCCCGGTCCTGGGGCGAGGCCGAGGACCCGAGGTCGGCCATCGCCGCTTCGTCGAAGCCGCCGCTCTCAAGCGCCTGGCGCAGCACGGTCTCGGCGTCGAAGTCGGAGAGATCCTCAAAAAGCCCGTCGAGATCGAAGGACATGACCGACATGGCCGCGTCGTGGAGATCGAGGATGGAGCTGCGCACCTGCACGAAATCCTCGTAGGCGGCATAAAGACCGCCGACGCCCGCCGCATCGATCAGGGCATCGAGCTGCGCCTCGAGCGTGAGAAGCTGGTCGAGTTCGGTCTCGATCTGGTCGCGGAGCGCGGCGAGCTGGTCGATTTGCGTGGCGGCGTCCTCGACCATGTGACCGAGTTGGGCCGCGAGATTGCCGATTGCGGTGGCGTCCACTGTCGGGACGCCCTGTGCCTCGGCAGAGAGCGCCCCCATCAGGCTCAGTGTCAGAAGCACGCGTCGCACACTCACCTCCGGATCAATTGGGAACGGGTATTGCCGCGGCCCGCCGCGCCGCCGCCTGATCTGCGGCGATCTGCATCAGCGCAAAACTCTCCTGCTCCGCGCCGACGGCGCGGAGCAGGAGGGCGGTGACGGCAAGCCGGCCGATCTCGGCCCAGGCATAGGAGTTGAGCGCCATCGCCGCTTCGACATCGCCCTGGCCGTCGATCTCTCGAAGGATCGCGGCAAGCCGCGCCGCCATCGCGCCCGCCTCCGCAAACCGCGCCTGAAAGTAGGTGCCTGCGGCACCGGAGACATTGGCGTGTTCGGCACGGGCGTGGTCGGACTGGTCGAGGGTGCCCAGAGCATGCGGCCCGGCCATCCGGCGCATATAGGTGTCGTAGAAGGCCAGGATCCGAACGACATAGGTTTGCGTCTCGGTGAAGGGCGGGATCCCGCCATATTGCTGCACCCGCCCGGGCCCCGCATTGTAGGCGGCCAGCGCCAGCTCGACCGTTCCAAAGGCCTCGAGCTGCAGCGTGAGATAGCGCGCGCCGCCCCGCAGGTTCTCCATCGGCACATACCTATCGACACCCATATCGCTTGCCGTGCCCGGCATGAGTTGCGTCAGGCCATAGGCGCCAACGGAGCTTTCGGCTTGGGGATCGAAAGCGCTCTCCTGCCGGACGAGAGCCTGGAAGAGGGCGCGAAACTGCGTGGGGCTCAGAAGCCGGGCTGCGGCCGGGGCGAACTCGGCGGCGACCTCGACGATCATCGCCTCGATGGTCTGGCGCGGCTCCCCGAAGAGCCGGCGGTCCATCGGAACGTCGTCAAGCCGATAGACCGCGCTTGCCGAAGGAAACCCCGCACCCCCCGCCTCGAGCCGCGAGACACTCTGCCCGCCGCCGCCGAGGCTCGCCGAAAGGGCCTCGAGCGTCCTCAACTGCTCTGCCGCGATCTCCGAGAGCCTGCGGCGCTCGCCAAGCGCCACGTCCTGACGGCCGGCATCCTCGGCCATGTGACGGAGCTTCTGTGCGCTCTGCGCGATGGCCGTGGCATCGTGCGTCGGCACGCCTTGCGCGGCG
>JBCCWM010000167.1:0-9204 GCA_039193505.1 Pseudomonadota bacterium
TGGGTGACGAAGATCGAGGTCAGCCCGAGCGACTTGATAAGCTGGCGCAGCTCCACCTGCATCGCGCCGCGGAGTTTGGCGTCGAGCGCATTGAGCGGCTCGTCGAGGAGAAGGACCCGCGGCTCCATGACAAGCACCCGCGCGATGGCGACCCGCTGTTGCTGACCGCCCGAAAGCTGCGCCGGATAGCGGTCCTCGAACCCGGTGAGGGAGACCGTGGCGAGCGCGGAGGCCACCGTCAGGTCCGCCTGCGCCCGCGGCGTGCCGGCCATGCGCAGCGCATAGCCCACATTCTGCGCGACGGTCATGTGCGGAAAGAGCGCGTAGCTCTGGAAGACCACGCCGACCGGCCGGCGGTTCACCGGGACCGGCCCCATCTCCTGCCCGTCGATTCTGATCGTCCCGCTGTCTGCCTCCCAAAACCCCGCGATGCAGCGCAGAAGCGTGGTCTTGCCGCAGCCCGAAGGGCCGAGGAGCGTGACGATCTCGCCCTCGCCGATGTCGAGCGAGCAGTCCTGAAGAACCGTGGTCGCGCCGAAGCGCTTGCTCACGGCCCCGATGCTGAGCACGGGGGCTGCGGCGGTGACATGCGATGGACCCACGGGTCCGTGCATCATGTGGCGAACATGCGGTCGAAGGTCTCGACGGTTTCCCCCCGGAGCGGCGCGAAAGACTGCCAGTCGAGCGACGTCGTGCTGTCGAGTTCCTCAGGCGAGGACGGCACGTAAGGCGCGGCCTCTTCGGGCACGGGGATGCCCTCGACGACAGTGCCGAAATAGATCGGCGCGCTGCCGGCCATTGTCTGGATCTCTTCGGTCAGAAGGATGTCCGCGAACTCGGTCACAAGATCGGCGGTCCCGTCGGCAGTGTTGACGAACTGCACGATGTTCGTGGGCAGCATCAGCGGGCCCGGGCCGCTGATCTTCACATAGCCGATGGGCAGGCCCGAATTGGCCGCCAGCGCCGAGTTGACATGCCAGAGCGGTGCGAGGTCGACCTCCCCACGCTCGATCATCTGCTGGAGGAGCGGCGGGCTGCGGCCGACCAGCGGATCGAGCTCAGCCCATTTTTCGAGCGCGAAGGCCATGTCGTCCTGCGGCATGCCGAACGCCTCGCAGGTCGCGGCCAGAACGCCGAGGCCAAGGTTCGACTGCGGGCGGCACATGCCGATCCGGCCGTTGTAGTCGCCGGACCAGAGCGCCTCCCACGTCGTGGGCGGCGTTTCGATCTTGGAGGTGTCGTAGGCGATGCCGATGCCTTCGAACCAGATCGGCTGGCCGACATCGTAGCCGTAGGGCATGAACCGCGGATCGACATTGGCCGAGTTCGGGATCTTCGAGAAATCGAGCGGTACGATCACGTCTTCGGCCAGCGCGTTGACAATCGCGGGCGAGCCCATGACCGCCAGGTCATAGGGCGAGTTGCCGCGCGCGGCCTTGATCTGGGCGAGCGCTTCGGCCGAGAGACCGCCGATCACGCGCAGCGACACGCCGGGATTGCGGCGCCCAAGCTCCTCGCCCGCGGCGATCAAGGGCGCGTCGGATTCGTTGCCGTAACCCACCATGACCAGCTCGCGCGTCTGCGCGCGCAGCACCGTGGGCGTGGCGAGTGCTGTGGATGCGGCGAGACCGCCCAGCACCGTGCGTCGTTTCAGGCTCATTGTCGTCTCCCCGTCCTAGTCCCCATGCGGGCGAACACCCGCGATGAGTTGACCCTAGAGCCGCAGGGCGGTTTGCCAAATGTTTCGCAAAGAAAAGCTCCGCAAGTCGGGCTTCTGCGCGCTCTTTGATCGGATCGCCGGTCGCTCCGATTAAAAATGTGGCGGCCACACCCTCACGCCAGGATCACGTCGAGCCCGACCGAGCGCAGGGCCGCGACATCTGCCGGCGCAGCGCCATTGTCCGTGACCAGGGTCGATACGTCGTTCGGAGGGGCAATCCGGGCGCCCGCGACATGCCCGATCTTGCCGTGATCGCCGAGCATAACGGTCCTGCGCGAGGCTGCGATCATCGCGCGTTTGATCTCCACCTCTTCGAAATGGGCGTTCGTAAACCCGCGCTCAGGGTCGATCCCGGCGCAGCAGAGATAGGCGCAGTCCGCGTTGACCTGCGCGAGCAGCAGCGCCGCAAAGGGCGGGATCAGCGAGCGCGAGCGTGGATTGCGCCCTGTGCGCTTTACTGTGCCCCCGGTGATCATCACCGTGACCCCCGTCTGCTCTTCAAGGGAAATCGCGATATCGAGGCTGCTTGTGATCACCACGACATCGCGCAGCTCCTCCGGCAGGGCCATCGCCATCGCCTGCGTCGTCGTGCCCGCGTCCAGGATGATCGTCTCCCCGTCGCGCACCATCCGCGCCGCCATTGCACCGATCCGCTCCTTCTCGGCGCCGAAGCTCTGGCTCGGCACTTCGAGCGGGCGCAGGAAACGGGCGGGCTGAACCGAGGCCGCGCCGCCGCGGATCCGCCGGAGGAGCCGCCGCCGGTCCAACGCGTCAAGATCGGAGCGAATCGTCACCGTCGACACACCGAATCGCTCTGCCAGTTGCGCGACTTCGACGACGCGGTCGCGGGCGAGAACCTCGAGGATCTGCTCGTGGCGCGGGCTGAGAATGGGCGTGCTCGAAGCGTCGTTCACGGCCGGCCTCTCCGATGGACTTGCGTTAGGGTGCCTTTTAACAGATATCGAAAGCCGGCGCGAGGCCGCGCAACGATCTGAGGAGGACGCCGAGGTGAACATCGAACGGGAGATCAAGGAGATCCGTCGGGAGTCCTCTTCCGACGCCCCGGGCGATCCCGAACGGTTCCGCCGCGTCGCGCTGACTGAGACCGAGATGATGTCGCAGGGGCGCGCGATCGAGGCCACCTTGGCGGCCAACGCCGAGCCGCTCGCCGCAATCGCCGCCGATCTGGCGGACCGCACCATTCGCCGGATTGCCATGGTCGGCTGCGGCGACAGCTGGGTGTCGGGCGTCGGGGTCCGACACGCGATGGAACGGCATCTCGGCGCCGTCGCCGAGCCGTGCGAGGCCTTCGACTTCGCCACCTACGGCCTCGACGTCATCGACGCGGAAACGGTCGTCATCGGCCTCAGCTCCTCCGGCAAGACCGAGCCTGTCATCGACGGGCTGAAGGGCGCGGCCGAGCGCGGGGCCTACACGATCGGCCTCTCCAACACGCTCGGCTCCCCCTTGATGGTGGAGTTCCCGGGCGCCCTGCACATCCAGGCCACGCGGGGCGGCTGGCCGACCCAGTCCTCGACCGCCGCGATGGCGCTGAAGCTCGCGCTGACGGCCAGCGTTGCGGAGGCCAAGGGGCGCGATGTCTCGGCCCTCCATACAGCCCTTGCGGCCCTGCCTGGCCAGGTCGACGCCGTGGCGCAGGCGCTCTACGAGCCGGCGCGCGCGGCGGCGAAGCGGTTCGCCCGCGCCGAGCTTGTCCTCCTGACTGGGGCCGGGCCCTACCTCGCGCCGGCTGAATTCGGGTCGGCCAAGCTGCGTGAGCTCGCGCCGATCCACGCCTATTCCTTCCCGCTGGAGGAGTATCACCACTATCGCACGCAGAAGGTGGGCGACGTTATATTTCTTGTCGCGGCGGATGAGGCCAGCCATGCCCGCGCGCGCGAGACGGCGATCATGAGCCGCGGCAGCGAGGGGGTCTGCGTGGCGCTGCTGCCCGAGGGCGAGACCGAGATCGCCGGGATCGCCGACGTCGCCTGGCACTTGCCAGATGTCGCGGAGGAGACGCGCCCCATCGTCTACAGCGTGCCCCTGCATCTCTTTGGCTATCACGCCGCCATGGAGCGGGACGCCATCGGCCTCGGCGCGCCACGTCTCGGGGTGTGACATGGCGCCCGATCTGGTCACGATCGGGGGTCTGACAGTCGACAATGTGATCTCCGCCGACGGGCGGGTGGCCCTGGCGCAGGCCGGCGGCAACGGCGCTTACTCGGCCGTCGGAGCGCTGGTCTGGACGGATCGGGTGGGCCTCGTCAGCACGGCGGTCGAGAGCTACCCTCGCGCGACGCTGGCGCAGCTGGAGGCGGGCGGCGTCGACCTTTCGGGTGTCGCGTTCTGGCCTGGGCGTCTGACGGCATGCAGCTGGTTTATTTACGATGCTGCTGGCGACCGTGACGAAGGCTTGACCAGCCCGCCGGACGCCCTGGCGGAGGCGGGCTTTCCGACCGACCGACTGACGCCGAACCAGGTTGCGTGCTGGCGGACACTCCTGTCCCAGCGCCCCACCGGTGAGATCGGCTATTCCGAGTTTCGCGACAGGCATCCGCTCGTGCCGGCGCAGGTGCCACAGGCTTGGCTTGGCGCGCGGGGCGTTCACCTCGCGCCGAGCCAGCCCAGCGTGATGCGCGCGATGCTCGACCTTTTCGGGCCCGACGTGACGGTCACGGCCGATCCCGGATGGCAGCTCGCTGCACGGTCGCTCGACGAGATTGCGCCGCTTCTCGCGCGGCTCGACGCCTTTCTGCCAAGCGAGGTCGAGTTGCGCGCGCTGGTTCCTGGCGCCGGGCTCGCGGACGGTCTGGCCGAACTCTCGCGCCGCTCGCCCGGTGCGGTTGCGGTGAAACTCGGGCCCCGTGGCGCTCTGGTCTGGGACCGCCCCTCGGCTGCCGCTGTCGAGGTTTCCGCGCGAACAGTCGAGGCGGTCGACCCGACCGGGGCCGGCGACGCGTTCTCGGGTGGCTTCCTCGCCGGTCACGTGGAGACGGGCGATCCGGTCAGCGCCGCCCGTTTCGGCGCGCTCTCCGCGTCGCGGATCGTCTCGGCGTTCGGCGCCGACGCCGCCCTGCCAGTCGACCGCGGCGCAGCCCGAACTGAACTCGCTCAGGAGGAGTCCGCACACCCCTTGCTATAGTCTGCGCCGCGCCACCCGCCAGAGTGGCGCCGCCCCTGTCCCACATCGCCCTCGCGCGCATGCGCTGCGGGCATTGCTCCGATCACGAGGTTCCGCGTTTGCGCGGAGGTGGGCGTCGCCGCTCCAGATGCCAGATCAGACGCTAGCCGCCCAACGGTCGGCGCAAAGGGGCCATGTGGCATGGCTCCGGCTGGCCACGACATTTCCTTGGGCCTCGCCTCAGACCCCCGAACCACAGCATGTTTCGCCGCGCGGATGGCCCTGCTCGTCACGGCAGTCGCCACACGGATCTCGGCCCTTTGCGCGCCGACGCTCCGTGCCGTGGGTTGGTCTCGGAGGATTTGCTTCGGCCGGAACACGGCCGCCTCGACACTGTTGTCCAGGCCGTGGCCTGTTTCCTTTTGTCAGCACATGCGGACAGCCACTGCGATGCGAAGGGCGCGGCGGTCGCGCTCTGGGTTCCCGAAGGCCTGTGTCAGGTGCGGCGGGATCACGATCCTTCGCGGGTGCAGCCGTGGGACGGGCCGTACGGATCGCGGCTTAGCGAGGCTCGCCACCGGAGACACCATCCACTGACCGTCGGGCGATTGCCTGCAATCGCCGAGACCGGGCACCGACGCGGCGGGTGTGCCCGCCAGCCGAGCCGACGAGCTCGCCCGCTATAACCGCGTCCGAGGTGTCATCGTGGTCAGCGCGTGCGCCAGGACCGGCGGCTCTCGCCATGTTTCTCGCGCGCCCACTCCCCCGGGCCGCAAACCCCGAGACCTTTAGAGTGGAGCACGAAGTCGATCGGTCCGATCTGTCCGGGAGCCTGCAGATCCACAGCCACGGTCCGCAGATGGCGCACCAGGCTCGAGCGATCGGGCACAGGTCGCTCGAGCCGAAGGAGCTCGATCAGGCAGCGCGAGAGCCCTTCGGTCTCGCGCAGCGGCAGTTTGAAGGCGGCACGGAGGACAAGTGTTGCCTCGATGGCCAGGTTCGAGTGTTCGCAGTGACCGCCGGGCGATCCGCGCCAGGGCGCGACCCAACTCTCGAGCGCGTTTGCACGGCACTCGGACCCATGGCGCGCTCGTGCTCACTCCGAAATCCAGAACCCTAGATCGCCGCGCCGGATGAGCCCGGGCTTACACTCAGGACGGTTCGTCGCGGGATGCGGTTGCGGTGCGGCTGGTTGTGCTTGAAGTGCATCGACTTGATCGTGGAGCGCAGACGGCAGGCGTCCAATTCAACCCAGTCGTATCGATGCACTAAGGCCGTCCGACGCAGCAGAGGCCCTGCGATCTCTCGGATTCTACAGAACACGAAGCTACCAGAGGGGTGTATTCTTCAAACAGTGTCGATGAGCGCAAAAACAATTGACGTCTTCTTTCGGACGATGCCCCGGCAGCCTGCGGGACGATGCTCCGACCGTCGCCCCAACTTGCCACGCTCGCGTGAGCGTGATGTGTATGCGCTCGAGCAAGGTCCGCTCTGAGGGTCGTTTCATGATGGTTTGGACTGTCCAAACCTGTGAGCGACGCTGCCAAACAAGAGGGAGATGATCGAGACTTGCGCCGCCAGGATGGCGGGCCACACACCACCAAATGCCGGGTCCATGAACTTCTGAGGGCCAAACGAGACCAGCGACAGGAGTGCAACGGACAGCACCAACCATCTTGTCCCGAGGATCGCGGCGGCGGCAATAGCCGCGAGCACCACGGCAAGGAAGGGCGCCATGCCGAAAGGAGCCACCACGGCGGGTGGATGCGGCTGCACCCCCGCCAGGAGCGTGGTCAGCATAACACCGTGCAGAATGGCGAGCGCCGCGAGTGCTGCCTGTATGGTCGGGCTTGTCATTATGGGTCCTATCCTGGATGGCGTACCAGATGGTACGGCTCGAATTGCCCGTACCATTCGGTACGGTCTCGCGTCAAGGAGCGATTATGCGGGATGATCAGAAGGACGCGCGTCGGGATGCCATTCTTGATGCGACACGCGATCTGCTGCGCGAGGCAGGGTGGCGCGGTGCATCGATGCGGGCCATCGCTGCCCGGGCGCAGGCCTCGAAGGAGACGCTCTATGCCTGGTTTGGCAACCGCGAGGGCCTCTTTGAGGCGCTGATCCGGCGCAACGCGCTGAGCGTTCAGTCAACGCTCGCGCCGGCGGTTGTTGCAAAGGCCGCGCCTGAGGATGTGCTCACACGCTTTGGGACTGCTCTTCTCGACTTGCAGCTCGGTGCGGATGCCGTGTTGATCAACCGCCTCGCCATCGCCGATCCGGTCCTCGGCGCGATCCTCGCAGAGGCGGGGCGGGAGAGCACACTTCCGCTCCTGGCCAGGTTCCTGTCGGAGCTCGACGCAGAGGGTGCCATCCGTGCCGATCCCCTGGACGAGGCCATCGAGGACTACCTTGGGCTTCTGAAGGGCGACTTGCAGATTGCCGCTTTGTTGGGCGTTCCGCGCGCCGTGGACACGCGCGCGCAGGCTCGGCGCGCGACGGAGCGCTGGATCCGCCTCTACGCGGTCAATCCTTGAAGCTGCGGCTGTCTTTGATCTGGTCCCAGGCCCAGACGACCTCGGCCAACCGCTCCTCATCGTCGCGCTTCCCGCCGTTCATGTCCGGGTGCAGGACCTTGACGAGGGCTTTGTAGCGCTTGCGGATCTCGGCCTTGGTCTCTGTGTCGGACGCCTCGAGGATAGAGAGCGCCTTTCGCTCGGAAGCAGGGAGGCGGCGCTGACTGACGCTCTCGCCGCGGGTCGGGTTCATCGTGCCCTTCTCACCCAAAACCTCGAGCGGATCGTCAAAGCCGAACCGCTGCCATGCGCGCCCTTCGGGATGACCGTCGGCCCCTTTGAAGGGACGCGTGGGGCGCTCCCACACTTTGTCGGCGGCAAATTGACGTTCCATCTCTTCTTCTGAGTGGGTCTCAAAGAAGTTCCACTTTTGGTTGTATTCGCGCACATGCTCGAGACAGAACCAAAAGAACTCATCCAAATTGTCCGGGCTTTTTGGTGCACGGAACTTGCCGACCTTGTCGCAGCCCGGTTTTGAGCACACTCGGCTCGACGTCTCGACTGCGCCAGACATGCCCCGCGCGCGGGCCCGGCGTTTCTTGTCGGCGCGGACGGAGATGTCAAATTCGAACGGGGAGCGTCGGTTCATGGCCAGCGGTCCTTTCGCGCCTTGCGAGTCGAGGTGGGAAGTTTAGGCTATGATCGGGAAAGGCCAAGGCTCAATTTGTCACGGAAAAGGGGCAGCGAATGGGTGTACGCGACAGGATTGAACGCAAGCTTACCGATGCCTTTCAACCAACCCATCTTGAGGTTGTGGATGACAGTGAGGCGCATCGCGGCCATGCCGGATACCGGGAGGGCGGAGAGACCCATTTCCGCGTCGACATCCGCTCCGATGCCTTTCTCGGGCAGAGCCGCGTGGCCGCACAACGCGCCGTCTACAAGGTCCTCGCCGAGGAGCTTGCGGGCCCTGTGCATGCGCTCCAACTCCAGGCCCGGGCCTGAGGTCTACTTTTCCTGATCCGCCGGCCCGAGGCGATAGGGCACGCTCGGCGCAGGTGTCCGGACCTCGGTCTCCGCGGGCTCCGCCACACGGAGGCGGGGCGTTGCCGGGCGAATGACGGTGCGATCCGCGGGCTGGAGATCGCGCCGAAAGACGAGCACCGCGTGATAGGCCTCGGTCGCGGCCGTCAGCATGCCTTTCTTTTCTTCGACGGGCAGGCTCTCCGCGCGGAGATACTCCCACCCATCCGCTGCCTCTGCGTTGATCACGTCGGTGAGGGTCTTGGCGAACCGGTCCGGCACGGTCTTGGAGCCCCGCGTGCGCTTCGGGCGCCGCGGCGCTGGGACAACTTTATATTCATAGGTCTGCATCAGCCCCTCCCCCGCCTTACATGCCAGAGCGGGGCGATCCCCTCAAGTCACGTTGCCGGAGCGGCGGCGCAGCGCCGAGGGCCGTAGAGTACGTAGGGCTTTCCGACGTTCACCAACCTCACGCAAAATCGCTCGCCGGCCAGCAATGTCGGCTTGGCTGCCGTTTGCCGACCGTCCCCGAGTGACTCGCTCGACTGCGGTCGAAACGCTGCGAGATACCGCCATGTTCCGGGTTCCGCCGGAAGCTGGCGAAACGCAAAAATGTAGTCGTCATCGTACGTGAGCGGGCCCATATATATCTCGCCTTCAGGTACGGTCGGGTCTGTCCAAAACCTGAGAGCCTACTCCGAAAAGAGTTGAGCGGTATCAGTGGTTTGTGGTTCCTGTCCGGTTGCCGGACGAGATGGAGCCAAGAATGCCCTGGACCGACACCGCTCGCCGCGACCATGCGCGGCGCGCATCGCGCTGTTCAA
>JBCCWM010000168.1:0-9176 GCA_039193505.1 Pseudomonadota bacterium
AGAGGATGGCCGCGCTGGGCGACGGCCGTGTCGCCGGGTGCCTTGCGACGCTGTGCGTTGACACGGGGTTGCGCAGGACCTGGCCTTGAGCGCATGGGTCGCGGCAAGCAGACAGC
The DNA here is from genome assembly GCA_039193505.1 of Pseudomonadota bacterium. GTDB lineage: Bacteria > Pseudomonadota > Alphaproteobacteria > Rhodobacterales > Rhodobacteraceae > Algicella. The sequence goes on from JBCCWM010000168.1 coordinate 117, forward strand.
GGAGGTGGTGAGGCGCACATGCATATCGGGCTGATCGGCGGGATCGGTGTCGCCTCCACGGTTGTCTACTACCAGAGGCTGGCGGCGGCGTTGGCGGCCCGGGAGACGCCGCTCTCATTGACCATCGTGCAGGCGGAGGTGCGGGATCTGATCCGCACCAACTCCAACGATCTGAGGGAAGAGCAGGCCGAGACCTATGCCCCGCTCCTCGCCCGGCTTGAGGCGGCCGGGGCGGATTGCGCGGCCATCACCTCGATCGGCGGGCATTTTTGCTATGCTGAGACAGTTGCGCGGTCGCCCTTGCCGATGGTCTCAGCGATCAAACCGCTCGATGCCTATTTTGTTGGCGAGGGGCTTGCCCGTGTGGGGCTTCTCGGCACGCGCTTGGTGATGAGAACGCGGCTCTATGGGGCCCTTGCGGAGACCGAGGCTGTGGCTCTCGATGATCGGATTGACGAGATCGGCGGTGCCTATCAGGACCTGGCCCTGGCTGGGCGCGCAACGGAGGCCGATCGCACCCTCTTCATTGAGGCCGGACGGCGGTTGGTGGAGGAGGAAGGCGCGGCCGCCGTCGTCCTCGCCGGGACCGACCTCAACCTCGTGTTCGAGGGCGTTGATCCCGGCTATCGGGTGATCGATGCGCTCGATGTCCATGTCGCGCTGCTCGCACAACTCGCGGCCGATGAGATCACGCTCGCCGAGGCCAACGCCGACGGGCTTTAGTCGGTGAGGGCCGCAGATCGGCGCCATGCCACCCAATTCTGGCGCTGGCGCACAAGACCGATGTGGCGCGCGATCAAGTAGGCGCCGGTTCGGCTGACCGGCCTGACCACCGGCTTGACGTGTCGGTTGATGCCCGGGTCACGCGACCGTTCCTCCGCGCGCGTGACCAGCAGGGTCACCATGGCGCCGCGGTAGGCTGCGAGCGCGTCGAGATACTGCTGCGCCCGCCTGCGCACCTGCGCGTCCGCAGACTGGGCATGTAGGAGCGCCTCGCCGCAATCCTGTGCGAGGTCCATACGAAACGTTGTGACCCCCGCCGTCATCCGGTCATTGAACGCCATGTTGGAGTAGTAGCGGCAAAGGCTGGCCTCATCATCCGCGCGGGCGGGCGTGAGGGCGGCGAGAATGCAGAACCCAAGCCACATCGCGACCGTGGAAAAGTGTGCTGTTTGTGTCATCACCAGAGCCTAGCACAGCTCTGTCATAAAACTGTTGTATTTCCTGCTATCGAGCCTTGGAATCGGCATGAGAACGGCGAGCTGCCGTTCCGGACGGCAGCGACCACCGGCGCTCTTGCACTCGCGGCACCGATCTTCCAAGTAGCTTGCGATGAACAAGCCATCCGACAACCCGGCCGATCCATTCAAGAAAGCGCTCTCGGAGACGACGCGGGCGATGGCCAATGACGGCGATCTTTCCGTCAGCTATTCGGTCGATCCACCGGGATTGACGAACGATGCCGCGCGGTTGCCGCAAGTCACGCGTCGGATGACGCGGGACGAAGTGATGCTGGCGCGCGGGACAGCGGATGCATATGCCCTCCGTCATCGGTTCCACGACCGGTCCACTCACGCACGCTACATGCCGACCGGGTTCGAGGCGCAAGAGCTCTACGAGGCGATGGAGACCGCACGATGCGAGGCCGTGGGTGCTCGCGCGATGCCCGGAACCGCAGGCAACATCGATGCCAAGATCGCGGCGGAGTGCAGGAAGCGCGGCTACGTGAAAATCACCGAGGCAAGCGAAGCGCCGCTGGCGGAGGCTGCCGGCTATCTCGTGCGCCAGATGGCGACGGGGCGGGCGCTGCCTGAGGGGGCGGCCAATGTCCTCGACCTCCGGCTCGATCAGCTGACGGCGGAGGCGGGCGGGACGCTTGACGGCGTCGATGACGTGCTGACGGATCAGGCGGCGTTCTCGCGTCTCGCATGGCAGGTGATCCGCGATCTTGGCTATGGAGAGCAGCTCGGAGAGGATCCGGACGCGGAGGACGACGAGGAAGCGCCAGACGAGGAGCAGTCCGAGCAGGATCAGGAGGACCAGACCGGCCCGGACGAGGAGGGCGACGCCGACGAGGACGAGGGCACCGAAGACAGTCAGGAGGCGCAGTCCACCGATACGCAGGAGACGCAGGTCAGCCTCGAGGATGCCGATGACAGCGAGATGGGAGAGGAGGTTGAGACCGATGACGGTCAGCCCCCGCTCGACCCGCCGGAGCCGCCGCCGATCTCGGATGCCGATCCCGACTACGCGGTGTTTGAGACCCGTTTCGACGAGGAGATCACGGCAGAGGATTTGGCCGACCCGACAGAGCTTGAGCGGCTGCGCGCGTATCTCGACCAACAGTTGGAACCTTTGAAGGGTGCGGTCAGCCGGCTCGCGAACCGCCTGCAGCGCCGGCTGCAGGCGCAGCAGAACCGGTCTTGGGAGTTTGATCTCGAGGAAGGGACGCTCGATGCCGGGCGCCTGGCGCGCGTCGTGGCGAACCCGACGACGCCCCTCTCGTTCAAGCAGGAAACCGACACGGAGTTTCGGGACACGGTGGTGACGCTCCTCCTCGACAACTCTGGAAGTATGCGGGGCCGGCCGATTTCGATAGCGGCGATCTCCGCCGATGTCCTCGCGCGGACGCTCGAGCGGTGCCAGGTCAAGTGCGAGATCCTCGGGTTCACGACGCGGGCCTGGAAGGGCGGGCAGAGCCGGGAGAAATGGCTGGCCGACGGGCGGCCGCCCCTGCCGGGTCGGCTGAACGACCTCCGCCACATCGTCTACAAGGCTGCAGATGCGCCCTGGCGGCGCGCGCGCACCAATCTCGGGCTGATGATGAAGGAAGGGATCCTCAAAGAGAACATCGATGGGGAGGCTTTGGAGTGGGCGCATCGGCGGATGGCACGCCGGCCCGAGGCGCGGCGGATCCTGATGGTGATCTCGGATGGCGCGCCGGTGGACGATTCGACCCTGTCGGTGAACCCGCCGAGCTATCTGGAGAAACACCTGCGAGACGTGATCGCGATGATCGAGCGTCGGCGCGAGGTGCAGCTGATCGCAATCGGGATCGGCCATGACGTGACACGCTACTACGACCGTGCGGTGACCATCACCGATGTCGAGCAGCTGGCAGGTGCGATCACAGATCAGTTGGCGGGGCTTTTTGGGGCGGAGACAAAGCGTGGCCGCGGGCGGTTCAGACGCGCCGGGTGATGGCGCCGGGTGCGCGCCCGCTGTCCGCCTGCGGAGGCTCCCGCCCGCCCACCCCCGCCTCCACAGGCGGACAGCGGGCTGCCGGTGCGCCTAGAGGAACCGAACGAGCGCGAAGCCGATTGCGCCGAGCTGGATGAAGTTGATCACCACCGAGAGGCCGTGGAGCCGGCCGAACTTTGACTTCTCGCCCGCGTCCCGTGCTGCGTTGATGGCCGGCATCAGGCCCTGTCGCGCCCAGATCCCGAGCGCTGCGCTGGCCGCGAGAAGGCCAGCCGAGAGCGGGTCGACCGCGAGAACGAGAAGGGTGGCAAGTCCCGAGGCCAGGATCACGAACGCATAGTAGTGCGGGAACGCGCGACGGATCAGGCGTCCCGCATCCTCAGCCGGGAGGCTCGTGAAGACAAAGGGCGCAAAGCCGAAGGAATAGAGCAACATCCCGCCGAAGAGCGTCGCCGTTGCCAAGAGCGCTATGGGTTCGAGCATGGGGCACCTCCTGGAACCTGACCTAGCGCGCTGCGCCCCGCGGACAGGGGGTCAGGATGCCTCTGGCGGCGGCGGATAGACGCGGCGGAGGAGGATCGGGGTCAGGTACATCGGGATCTGGTAGCAGCCGATGAAGACGAGGAGGGGGTCGGTGACCGCCTCTGGGAGGGCGACCAGGAAGAGCGCGATGTTGCGGTTGCCGGCCACGATGGACACAGGCACGCGGTCAGGCGTTGCCCCGATCGCCGCGTGGCAGGCGAGTTGCAGCCCGAAATTCGCGGCGAAGGCCGCACCGCCCCAGGCTGCAACGCTCAGCGGGTCGGAGGCGAGCGCGGGGCCAAGGGCGGACATCAGTCCCACGACAATCACGGCGAGCGCGATTGCCGCTGCACCGTCGAGCGCCTCGCGTCGTGCGTCCGGCAGGCCTGTCACGGCACGAAGGCCGAAGCCTGCGACGACTGCGATGGAGATCACGCCGAGGAGGCGCAGCGCCGCCGCCGCGACTTCTTCGGGGCTGCCGAGGACGGGCGAGAGCGCGAGAACGGGCAGCACGGTCAGCGGCAGAAGGGCCGTTCCGATGATCACCAGGCGGAGCGCCGGCGCTGGATCGTGGCCGAGCATGATCGCAACATTGGGGCTCGCAGAGACTGCGGGCGCGGAAAGCATCAGAACGAGGACAACGGCAAGGGGCGCGGTCTCCACCCCGACGGCCTTGGCGATGCCGAGGGCGGCGAGCGGCAGGGCGAGCTGAAACAAGAGCACAAGGATGAGAGCGCGCCCCCGTGCCTCTCCGGCGCCGAGGGCCGCCACATGGCCGATCCGAAACGCCGTCAGAAAGAGGAGGAGCGCAACACACTCCGGCAGCCAGGGCCGGATCAGCGCGGCAAGCTCCGGCAGGGTCAACCCCGCCAGGAGCCCTGCCACAAGGGCAAGCCGCCCGCGCCGCGCAATCCAGGCCAGCGCGGACATTGGCGTCAGCCGGGTCCCTGGCGGATGTTCTCAGGCAGCCACGTGGCGATCCCCGGGATCCAAATGAGGACGAAGACCATCAGGACCATGATCAGAAACATCGGGAAGGCTGCGCGCGCGATGAACCCCATCTCGTGGCCCGTCATGCCTTGGAGGACAAACAGGTTGAACCCGATGGGTGGCGTGATCTGCGCCATCTCGACCACAACAACGATGAAGATCCCAAACCAGATCAGGTCGATCCCGGCGTCGCGCACCATGGGCTCAACGACCGCCATGGTCAGCACGACCGACGAGATCCCGTCGAGGAACATGCCGAGGATGATGTAGAAGACCAGGAGGACCATCAGCAGCTCAAACCGCGTGAGCTCGAGCGTCGCGATTGCATCGGCGAGCCCTCGGGGAAGCCCGGTGAAGCCCATCGCGAGCGACAGGAACGCCGCACCGGCAAGGATCAGAGCGATCATCGCAGAGGTTCGCGTGGCGCCCATCAGGCTCTCGGTGAAGCTTGACCAGGTGAGCGAGCCCTGGCTTGCGGCGAGCGCAAGCCCGCCAAGGACACCGAAGGCCGCCGCCTCCGTCGCTGTCGCAAAGCCGAGATACATCGAGCCGATCACAACGAGGATCAGACAGATGACCGGCACGAGGAAGCGAGAGTTCGCAACGCGCTCTTTGAAGGTCATGTCAGGCTCGGCGTCGGGGCGCCAGGCGCGCGACACCTGGCTCGTGATCGCGACGTAGGCCATGAACATCGCCGCAAGAACGAGGCCTGGGAGAATGCCCGCAAAGAAGAGCTTCGAGATCGATTCGTTGATGGTCACCCCGTAGACGATCAGCGTGAGCGACGGCGGGATCATCAGCCCGAGCGTCGCGGCCCCGGCGAGTGTTCCGATCACCATGGGCTCGGGGTAGGCGCGTTTTCGAAGCTCAGGGATCGACATCTTGCCCACCGTGGTCAGCGTCGCGGCCGATGAGCCGGACACGGCCGCGAAAACAGTGCAGCCCACGATGTTGGTGTGCACAAGGCCCCCGGGCAGCCCCGCCATCCAGGGGCTGAGCCCGCGGAACATGTCCTCGGACAAACGCGTGCGGTAGAGGATCTCGCCCATCCAGATGAAGAGCGGCAGGGCCGTCAGCGTCCAGGAGGAGGAGGCCGACCAGATCGTGGTCAGCATCACGTCGCCCACAGGCCGGGTCGTGAAGAGCTCCATGCCGACCCAAGCGACGCCCATGAGCGCAAGTCCGACCCACACACCGCTCCCTAGGAGGAGGAACAGCACGAAAAGAAAGAGGACAATGACCGATGCGTTCTCCACCTACTCCCCCATCGTCTGTTGTTGGATCCGGTGGCGCCCGCCGGCGAAAAGCCCGATCAGGCTGTCTGTGAGTGCGATGGCGAGGATCACGGCGCCCGCCAACATCACAGATTGCGGGATCCAGAGCGGGGTGGCGTCCTGCCCTTGGCTGATGTCGCCGAACTTCCAGGACCAGTAGACGAACTTTGTCCCGAACCAGACAAAGTACCAGGCGACGGCGGTTCCAATGGCAAAACACCAGACCTCGAGCCACCGCCGCGCCCCGTCCGGCAGCGCATTCAGCACGATCGAGACGCGAATATGGGCGCCTCGGTTGAGGGCATGGGCAAAGGCCAGAAAGCTCGCCGCCGCCATCGCATACCCTGCGTAGTCCGGGGCACCCGGGAAGACCTCGCCCGTCCAGCGCGCCAGCATCTGCACGACGATCAGTGTCAGGATCGCAATCAGGCAGAGCGCCGCCGCAATCCCCGCCCCAAAGTAAAGCGCATCGAGCGCCCGCCGCAGCACGCTCACAGCGGCCGCCCCGCCAAACACCCTTGCGCCCCAAGCCTGTTGCCTCTTGTTCGATGAGGCCCCGCATCAAAGGCCCGATCCGATGCGCTCATGCGACGTGTCCAACGCGGCGCTCTGGCGCGCGGCCGAAGCTCCGCCGCAGGCGCAAGAAGCCCCCCGAAAAGGGGGCGACCTCAGGCAGTGTGACCATCCGCGGTCTCCTCTGAATTCTAGCTGGGGACGGAGGCATGCCCTCGGGTCGCCGAAGCTCAGCCGCAGGCGAGACAAGGCCCCTCGGAGGGGAGAGGCCTCGTCGCCCTCACTCAGCCTTGAACGCGTCGACGATGGCTTGGCCATCGGCACCCGCTGCCTCAAGCCATTCTGCCGTCATCGTTTCGCCGATCGCGCGGAGTTCGTCCTTCATGGCCTCTGATGCGGGCTCCACTGTCATGCCGCCGGCGCGCAGGCCGTTCAGCGTGAACTGCGTGTACTCCTTCGCGCGCCAGGTGCCCGCATACTCGGCAAGCGACGCGCACCCCTGGATCACGTTCTTGGCCGCTTCCGACGTGCCCTCCCAGACATCGGCATTCACCATGATGTAGTTCCGGGGCAGCCAGGCATCGACCTCGTAGAAGTAGTTGAGGCTCTCCCAGACCTTGCGGTCGTAGCCGGTCGCGCCCGACGAGATCATGCTGTCGGCGACGCCGGTCGCGAAGGCCTGGCTGATCTCCGCCGCCTCGATGGTCACCGGCAGCATGCCCGTCAGCTCCGCCAGCCGCGCCGTCGCGTTGTTGTAGGAGCGGAACTTGATCCCCTCCATATCCGCGACCGAGGTCACTTCATCCTTGAAGTAAAGCCCCTGGGGCGGCCAGGGCACGGAGTAGAGGAGCACAAGGTTCTGCTCGGCCAGGACCTCCTCCATCGCGGGCTTTGCCACATCCCACAGCTTCGCGGCATCGTCGAAGGAGGTCGCGAGGAACGGGATCGAATCGACGCCAAAGAGCGCATTCTCGTTCTGGTGACCCGAGAGCAAACGCTCACCGATCGGCACTTGGCCGGTTTGGATCGCACGCTTGATCTGAGCGCCGGGGAAGAGGCTGCCCGAGGGGTGGGTGACGATCTCGATCTCACCGCCCGTGCCCGTCGTGACGCACTCGGCAAACTCAGCGCCCGTGACGGAGTGGAAGTTGGAGCCGGAATACGCCATCGGCATATCCCATTTCTCTGCGAGGGCCGGCGCAGCCAGCATGCTGGCCGCCAAAAGCGTGGTGATCGTTTTCATTGTCTGTCCCTGTTGTCCGTCTTGTGCCGATCAGGCCGCGTTGAAGCGTGCCGGGGAATAGGGGGCGAGGTCAATATTAGGCGCGCGTCCGGAGACGAGCTGTGCCAGCAGCCTGCCCGTCTTCGCGCCACCCGTCAGCCCCACGTGATGGTGCCCGAACCCCAAATAGGCGCCTTTGAGCCCCGGCACGGGTCCTATTGCCGGGATCGAGTCCGCTGGGGCCGGTCTGTGCCCCATCCACTCCGACGTGCGCGCCCATGTCAGCGTCGGAAACGCGCGCTTTGCCTGCCTTAGCAGGAGTTCGAATGGCGCGCGGGAGGGGCCGCGGGTCAGCCCGCCGAACTCGACGATCCCGGCGAGGCGCACGCGCCCCTCCATCGGTGTTGCCACGAACTTGCCGGACGCCACCATCAGGGGCGAGCGCGGCATCGTCGAGGGCTCCCAGAGTTCCAAATGGTAGCCGCGCTCGCTCTCGAGGGGGACTTTGAGGCCGAGTTTCCGGGCGAGCGGTCCCGACCACACCCCGGTCGTGACCACAACAGCATCCGCCGAGAGGCGTTCGCCGGCGAGCTGGACGCCGGTCGCTTGGTCCCCCGTGCGCACGAGATCTTCGACCTGGCCCACATGGTGGCGCCCTCCCGCGGTCTCGAACGCCTTGGCGAGTGCCCGGACATAGGCCCCGGGATCGGAGATCCGCCCGTGCCCGCCGACGCGCACCAGAAGGCCCGTCTCTGTCCCGACGCTCGGGTCATAGTCCTGTATGGCTGTCCCCTCGAGTTCCTCCCAGCGCACACCGTGGCTCCGCCGGAGCTCCCACCCGAATGCGTCTGCTGCGAAGGCGGTGCGATCACGGTAGGCGTAGACGTAGTCGCAGGGAAAGATGTAGCGCGCAGCCTCCGTGCCTGCAGCGAGCGCCTGGTGCTCGGCCAGACTGTCGCCGACAATGGGGGCCATCGCGGCCGCAATGCGCTTTGTGTCGGCGGCGTTGGCGTGGCTGAGGTAGCGCAGAAGCCATGGTGCGAGACGCGGAAGGTAGCCCCATTTAAGGAACAGCGGCTGCGCCGGGTCGAGGAGCATCCGCGGGGCTTTGGCAATCAGCCCAGGTCCCGTCACCGGCACCATCGAGAGCGACGCGAGCACGCCGGCATTGCCCTGACTGGTCCCCGCCGCCGGACCCTCCCGGTCGATCAGCGTCACGTCATGGCCGTCGCGCTGAAGTTGGAGGGCCGTCGACACCCCCACGATCCCCGCACCGATCACCGCCACATGCATGGGCCCCTCCTCTTGGTTGCGCGCTCAGCCATCACACACCCGCCG
>JBCCWM010000169.1:0-9102 GCA_039193505.1 Pseudomonadota bacterium
GGGGGGCACCGGCTCCTTCGGGCACGCATTCCTGCCGATGACGCTCAAGCGCTACAACCCCCGCAAGCTGATCGTTTTCTCACGCGACGAGATGAAACAGTGGAATATGGCCAACCGCTTTCAGGACCCACGGCTTCGGTTCTTCATCGGCGATGTCCGCGACCGAGAGCGTCTCTACAGGGCCCTCGACGGTGTCACACATGTCGTCCACGCTGCCGCCACCAAGATCGTGCCGACGGCGGAGTACAACCCGTTTGAGTGCATCAAGACCAATGTCATCGGCGCTATGAACCTGATCGATGCCTGCATCGACAAGGGCGTGAAAAGCGTTGTCGCCCTTTCTACCGACAAGGCGTCCTCACCGATCAACCTCTACGGCGCGACGAAACTCTGCTCGGACAAGCTCTTTGTGGCCGGCAACTCCTATGCGGGCGAGCACGGGACGCGGTTCTCCGTCGTGCGGTACGGCAACGTCATGGGGTCGCGCGGGTCGGTTATTCCGTTCTTCATGTCGATCAAGGACCAGGGGCGGTTGCCGATCACCGACCCGAGGATGACCCGGTTCATGATCAGTCTCGAAGAGGGGGTGGAGCTGGTCTGGCACGCCTTCGACGATATGGAGGGCGGCGAGATCTACGTGAAGAAGATCCCGTCGATGAAGGTGACCGACATCGCCTCCGTTGTCGCCCCCGAAGCAAAGCAGGAGACGGTCGGCATCCGCCCGGGCGAGAAACTGCACGAACAGATGGTGGGGCTTGAGGACGCACCCTACACTTACGAATATGACGAGCATTTTAAAATTCTGCCGTCGATCCATAATTGGTCGGAAAGTGCAGCGCGGATCAAGAACGGGCAGAAAGTGCCTTCGGACTTCGTCTATGCAAGCGACAGCAACTCGGCTTGGATGACGCCCGAAACGCTCGCCTCCTGGATCGCTGCGAACCGCGAGAAGATCGGCGCCATTTGAGCCGGTGTGAGAGATGAGTGACGCAATGATCCCTTACGGCCGCCAAGACATCCGCGACGAGGACATTGAAGCCGTCGTCTCAGTGCTGCGCTCCGACTTTTTGACCCAGGGGCCGGAGGTTCCGCGGTTCGAGGCGGCCGTGGCGGAGGTCGCCGGGGCAGACCACGCCGTGGCCGTGAACAGCGCCACGTCCGCGCTGCATATTGCCTGCCTCGCGCTCGATCTCGGGCCGGACGATCTTTTGTGGACGAGCCCCGTCACTTTCGTCGCATCGGCCAATTGCGGGCGCTACTGCGGGGCGGATGTCGACTTCGTCGACATTGACCCGCGCACCTACAACATGTGTCCGGAGCGGCTGGAGGAGAAGATCTCTCGCACCAGGCGCGAGGGCGGGCGGCTTCCCAAAGTGTTGGTGCCGGTCCATCTGACGGGGCAGTCCTGCGAGATGGCGGCCATCGGCGAGATCGCCCGTGCCAACGGCATCCGCGTGGTCGAGGACGCGAGCCACGCCATTGGGGGCCGCTACAGGGGGCGCCCTGTCGGCGAGTGCGCGCATTCCGACATCGCGGTCTTTAGCTTCCACCCCGTCAAGATCGTGACGACCGCCGAGGGCGGCGTGGCGACGACGCAGGACCCCGTGCTCGCGGACCGGATGGCCCGCCTGCGCACCCACGGGATCACCCGCAGCGCCGACCTGATGACGGAAGAAACGCACGGGCCTTGGTACTACCAGCAGCTCGAGCTCGGCCTCAACTACCGCCTGACCGACCTCCACGCAGCCCTCGGCACCCGACAGCTCGAGCGGCTCGGCGCCTATGTCGCTGAGCGCCACCACCTGGCGGAGCGCTATGATGTCCGCCTCGCAGATCTGCCGCTCGCCACTCCCTGGCGGCATCCGGACACCTATTCGGCCTTCCACCTCTATGTCATTCAACTCGACGACCCGGCGCGGCATCGGGCCGTGTTTGAGGCGCTCAGGGCCGACGGGATCGGGGTCAACCTCCACTATATCCCCGTGCATCTGCAGCCCTACTACAGCGCACTCGGCTTTCGCGCCGGCGACTTCCCGGCCTCCGAGGCGTATTATGCGCGCGCCATCAGTCTGCCGCTCTTCCCGACATTGACCGAGGCCGACCAGGACCGCGTCGTGGATGCGCTTCGTCGCCATCTCGGATGAGCCTCGCTGTGATTCCCGCCCGCGGCGGGTCGAAGCGAATCCCGAGGAAGAACATACGGCTCTTTGCGGGGCGGCCCGTGATCGCTTGGTCGATCGCCGCGGCGCGCGAGGCCGGGCTCGAACGCGTGGTCGTCTCCACAGACGATGAGGAGATTGCAGCCATCGCCATGGCCGAGGGGGCCGAGGTCCCGTTTCGCCGCCCGACGGCCCTCGCGGACGACCTCACGCCGACACGTCCTGTGATCGCGCATGCGGTCGAGGCGCTCGGCGCGGAGGGACCCGTCGCCTGCATCTACCCAGCCGCGCCGTTTCTCGAGGGTGCGGACCTCCGCGCAGGTCTTGCGGCGCTCGGCCCCGGTGTCACCTACGCGCTGGCCGTCACGCTCTACCCCCACCCCATTCAGCGCGCGCTGCGCCGCCATCCGGACGGGCGGATCGAGATGCTGTCACCCGAGCACGCGCACACCCGGAGCCAGGATCTCGAAGAGGCGTGGCACGATGCCGGGCAGTTCTACTGCGCTGACGCCGCCACCTGGGCCACCGACGCCCCGATCCTCTCCTCGCGCTCGGTGGGCATCCCGCTCCCCGGCCACCGGGCCCACGACATCGACACGGAGGAGGACTGGGAGCGGGCGGAGCGCATGTTCCAAGCACACCTCACTTGAGGAGCGCTTCGATCTCCGCCACCAGCCGCGGGTCGTTGGGGCGCGTCATCGCACCCCATGCGCGGACCACGTTCCCCTCATGATCGAGGAGGATTTTGTTGAAATTCCAACGCGGTGTGAAGCCGGCCTCTGCCTTCACGCGCGCGTAGAACGGATGCGCGTCCTGACCCCTGACCGATGTGATATCCGTCATCGGCAAGTCGAGACCAAAGTTGACGTCGCAGAAGGCCTGAACCTCCTCGGCCGTTGCGAGCTCCTGACGAAAGTCGTTCGATGGGACAGCCAGCAGCTTAAAGCCCTGATCTCGGAAGCGATCGTAGAGCGCCTGCAAACCGTTGTACTGATGCGTGAACCCGCACCGAGACGCCGTGTTGACGACCAACACGGGGTCGCCGCGCCAATCCCCGAGGTTGATCACGCCGCCGTCGATCGAGCGAAACGTGTCGGCGTGGGAAACGGGTGTGAGCATCATGAAAAGGAGAAGAGCGCGCCACATGTCATCATCCAATTTGGAGTGAGTACGCGCCGCTCGCGTCCGCGGATCACCCGAAGAGAGCGGCGGTCAGCGCGCTTTCCGGATCTTCGAGCCCGTCGATCACGTCAAAATGGTGCTTGCCGGCCTCGATCACGTCGCTGATCTCGGCGCCAAGCCCCGTCCATATGTTTGCAAGCAGGCGGGTCTGGCGAATGAACTCCGGCCGTTCATCCCCCCCGACCCAGGCGACCACCCGGTCGCCCTGTTGCGGTGAGAGGAGCGCCGGGCTCTCAGCGGCGGCGCTCACGCGATCGAGCCCGAACTCCGCGTTCATCTCTGTCCGCAGAAGCGGGCGGAGATCGTGAACGCCGCTGATCGACACCGTCCGGGCGATGCGGCCCCGCGTCTCATGCGAGAGACCGCCACCCTCCGCGAGGAGCCGGGTCACGAGGTGCCCGCCGGCCGAGTGTCCGGCAAGGCGAATGGCCCCGGGAACCTCGGCCGCAGCGGCTTCAACGGCCATGGCCACCTCCGCGGCAATCCCGGCAATCGAGATCTGCGGCGCCAGCGTGTAGCTTGGCATTGCCACTGCGGCACCCCGGGCGAGCGCGCCCCGGGCCAGATGCGACCAGGTCGACTTGTCAAACGCGCGCCAATAGCCGCCGTGGACAAAGACAACCAGAGACGTGGGCGTCTCGGCCGGCGCGAAGAGATCGTAGACCATCCTCGGCCGCGGCCCGTACGGAATGTCGAGACGCGCCTCCGTATCTGCGCGGAAGGCCGCCGCGGCGGCCGTCCAGCGGGGAATGTAGCCCTCCGCGCCCGGGATGTGCTCGCGGTTGGCATAGGCGTCGTCCCAGTCGGTGATCATGGTCATATCCCCAATCGGTCGCGCAGCGCATACCACGTCATCGCGAGGACGAGGAGCGGGTGGCGAAGCCGCCCACCCCCCGGAAACCGCTGGTGGCGGAGTGCCGCGAGGGTCGCGAAGCGCGCGCGCTCGCCCAGGATCTCTTCGGCCACAACCCTCCCGGCGATGCCGGTCATTGCGACGCCCTGGCCCGAGTATCCGGCGGCCGCGATCCGCTGTCCCGAACGCGACACATAGGGCATGCGGCTTGCCGTGATGCCGAGTGTGCCGCCCCAGCCGTAGTCTATCTTCACATCGGCGAGGCTCGGGTAGACGGCGGCCATCCGCGGTCGCACGAACGCGGCTATGTCGGTGGGGAAGCGGTACCGATATGTCTCCCCCCCGCCGAAGAGGAGACGATGATCGGCTGAGAAGCGCCAGTATCCGACGACAAACCGCGAGTCGGCCACGCACCCGTCTCGCGGGATGAGCGCACGGGCGCGGTCCTCCCCCAAGGGCTCGGTCGCAGCGATGAAGTTGTTGATCGGCATGACGCGGGATGAGACCCCCTCATCGAGCGGTCCCGTGTAGCCATTGGTGGCAATGACCACCCATTCGGCGCGGATCTCGCCCGCTTCGGTGCGCACGAGGTGGGGCCCATCGCCCTCGATCCCGGTGACCCGGCTCTGCTCATAAATCTTGGCGCCTGCGCCCTCCGCGGCCTCTGCCACGCCGAGCGCGTAGTTGAGCGGATGGAGGTGCCCCGCGCCCGTGTCGAGAAGACCGCCGGCATAGGCCTCCGACCCAATCTCGACGGCGAGCTCCGCCCGGTTGAGGGGCGTGAGCTCGGCATAGTCGTAGTGCGTCGCGATATGATCCGCCTCCGCCGCAGCAGCGCGTGCCCCGGCGGCTGTCGTCTCGGCGTGAACGCTTCCCGCCTTCAGATCGCACGCGATGCCATGGTCCGCGACGCGGCGGCGGATAAGGGCCTTGGCATCCTCCGCCAGATCCCAGAGGGCGCGGGTCATGTCGCGACCATAAGTCCGCTCAAGTTCCAAAACGGAAACCCGCGGCCCCGTGGCGATCTGCCCGCCATTCCGCCCGGACGCCCCCCACCCGATCCGCTGCGCGTCGAGGAGGACCACGGAGGCGCCGCCCAGAGCCAGCTCAAGCGCTGCGGAGAGACCTGTGAAGCCGCCACCGATCACACAGACATCCACCTCCAGCCGCTCGGCAAGCGCAAGACGGTCGGGCACCGCGTTGGCGGTCGCTGCGTAGTAGCTCGGCGCATGCGTGCCGGGGCGGTCGTTTGCCGTCAGCAGATCCATCACACGTTCAGGAGCAGATGCTCCCGCTCCCACGGACTGATGACCGCGAGAAAGCTCTCGGCCTCGTGGCGTTTGAGGGCGCCGAACACCTCACAAAAGGGCCGGCCGAGAAGCTCGATGATCTGGTCGTTGGCCTCGAAGGCATCGAGCGCTTCGAGGAGACCGCGTGGTAGGGCATAGTCGTGGTCATAGGCCTCCCGGAGGACGGCGGGCCGGGGCGCAAGCCCCTCTTTCATGCCAAGAAACCCGCATGCAAGACTGGCCGCGAGCGCGAGGTACGGGTTTGCATCCATCCCCACGATCCGGTTTTCCACCCGCCGTGCCTCCGCACTCGAGACCGGTATGCGCAGGCCCGTCGTCCGGTTGTCCTGCCCCCATTCCAGGTTGATTGGCGCCGAGCCGCTGGCCACATAGCGCCGGTAGGAGTTCACATAAGGTGCCAGCATCGGGATCACGTTCGGCAGATAGCTCTGCTGACCCCCGAGAAAGCCCGCGAAGAGCGGCGTCTCCGCCCCGGCCTCGTCGGAGAAGACGTTGCGGCCCGTCTCCACCGAGAGCACCGACTGGTGGATGTGCATCGCCGAGCCCGGCTCGTGCTGCATGGGCTTTGCCATAAACGTCGCAAAGCACCCCTGGCGGAGAGCGGCCTCCCGTATCGTGCGCTTGAAAAAGAACACCTGATCGGCGAGCGCCAGTGGATCCCCATGCACGAAATTGATCTCGATCTGGCCGGCGCCACCCTCCTGGATGATGGTGTCGAGCTCGAACCCCTGGGCCTCGGCAAAATCATAGATGTCGTCGATCACAGGCCCGTACTCGTCGACGGCCGACATCG
This sequence comes from Pseudomonadota bacterium, assembly GCA_039193505.1. Lineage (GTDB taxonomy): Bacteria > Pseudomonadota > Alphaproteobacteria > Rhodobacterales > Rhodobacteraceae > Algicella. Next base: position 6,298 of record JBCCWM010000169.1, read on the forward strand.
AATAGGCCTGGCGCGAGGCCGCAACCCGGCCGGTCCGACCCATCGGCGGCTCGATCGGTTGATCGGGGTTGGTGTTGGGCTTGGTGAGGTAGAACTCCATCTCCGGCGCCACCACCGGCCGCCAGCCCTCAGCGGCATAGGCCTCGAGCACCCGCTTCAGAACGTTCCGCGGGGCCAGCGGGACCGGACGCCCCGCAAGATCGATCACGTCGTGGATCACCTGGACGGTCACATCCTCGGCCCAAGGGCTCGCGGCCGCAGCGGCGAGGTCGGGCACCAGAACCATATCGCTTTCGGTCCACTGGCCGGGGATGTCCATGTCGACATAATCCCCGTCAATGGTCTGGTAGAAAATCGAGATCGGCAGGAAGAGCCGCTCGGAGCGTGCGAACTTTGCCGGCGGCATCGCCTTGCCGCGGCTGATCCCGGGCGTGTCGGCGATGACGCACTCCACCTCCTCAATCCGCCGCCCCGCGAGCCATGCGCGCGCCGCCTCTGGCAGCCCCGCCGTCCAGTCGCCTCTCATCCTCGCCTCATCCTGCACTCCCGCGTGTCGTTGCAGAAAACCGCCCGTCCCGCGAGGGAAATCAGCGCCGGCGCAGCAGGAGCGCGGCGAGCCCGATCCCAAGCGCAACCGCCAGAATGATCAGCGTCGCAAGCGCGTTGACCTCCGGACTGACCCCAAGGCGCACCTTCGAGAAGATGACCATGGGCAATGTCGACGCCCCGGGCCCCGAGACGAAGCTCGCCACAACCACATCGTCGAGGCTGAGCGTAAAGGCCAGAAGCCAGCCCGCCACCAGCGCCGGTGCAATCGCCGGCAGCGTCACATCGAAAAAGACCCGTGCCGGCCGCGCCCCCAGATCCTCCGCCGCCTCCTCAAGGCTCCGGTCGAGCGCGGCAAGCCGCGACTGCACCACGACCGCCACATAGGCGAGGCAGAACACCGTGTGCGCGATGACAATGGTCCCGAGCCCGCGTCCCGCCGGCCAGCCCACTGCCCGCTCCATCGCCACAAAAAGGAGGAGGAGCGACAGCCCCGTGATCACCTCCGGCATGACCAAAGGCGCGCTCGCCATCGCGCCGAGGATCGGCCGCCCCCAAAACCGCCCGAACCGCATCAGCGCCAGGGCCACCATGGTCCCGAGCACCGCGGCAATCGTCGCAGAGAGCGCCGCAATCAAAAGGCTCAGCCGAAAGGCCCGCCCGATCTGCGCATCGCCAAAGAGCTCGCCATACCATCGCAGAGAGAAGCCGCCCCAAACGGTCACCAGCTCCGATGCATTGAACGAATAGATCACCAGAACCGCAATCGGCCCATAGAGAAACACGAACCCGACAAGAGCGACCGTGACCATCACACGCCCCATCACCGCGCCTCCACCACGCGGCGCAGGACCGCAAGCGGCAGAACCACCGCCAAGAGCATCACAACCGCCACAGCGGAGGCGAGCGTCCAATCCCGCGCCGAGAAGAACTCGTTCCAAAGAACTTGCCCGATCATCAGACTGTCCGGCCCGCCGAGAAGCGCCGGGATCACGAACTCCCCGATGACCGGGATGAACACAAGGAGCGATCCCGCAAGGATCCCCGGCAGGCTCAGCGGCAACGTGATCCGAACAAAGGACTGCACTGGTCGGGCACCCAGATCCGCCGAGGCCTCGAGCATGGTCTCATCGAGCCGCGAAAGCGTCGCATAAAGCGGCAGAACCATGAACGGCAGATAGGTGTAGACCACGCCCACGAAGACCGCGAAATCGGTCTGGCGCATGACCAGCGGCGCGCTGATCCACCCGAGCCCCAAAAGCACCGCATTGATCGCACCGTTCGGATCCATCAACCCGATCAGCGCATAAACACGCAGCAAGAAGGACGTCCAAAACGGCAGGATCACCAGCATCAGCAGGATCGACCGCCGCGGCTCCGGGCTGCGCGCAATGACATACGCCATCGGATACCCGAGGAGGAGAGTCAGCGCCGTCGAAATCGCCGCGATCCTGAGTGAGTTGAGATAGGCCGCGACGTAGAGCGGGTCCTCGCTCAAGAACACGTAGTTCTCAAGATCGCCCACAAACCGTCCCTCCTCGAAGAGAGGGCTGACCGGCGGCCGCGCAATCATCGGATCCGAGAGCGAGATCGCCCCGACCACAAAAAACGGCGCCAGAAAGAAAATCCCCAGAAACGCCGCCGGCACGCCGATCACCAGACCCCGCCCCCATCGCCACGACCGGTCGGGGGCGGGGGCGGGTGGGTGGGAGCCACCGGCCGGGCGTGGCGATGGGGGCGGGGTCACTCGGTCAAAACGACGCCAGACCGCGCCTCCCAGCCCACATGCACCGCCTCATCCCACGTGAGCGGCACCTCGTCCGTCCCGGCATTGGTCTCTGTGACTTTTACAGTCCGGCCCGATGGCAGGCGCAGCACGAAAAGGGTCGTGTCGCCGAGATAGGCATAATCCTCCACCACCGCCTCAAGCCGGTTCTCCGCCGACACCGCCATCCGCGACAGGCGCATCTTCTCGGGGCGCACAGCCACGGCCACCTCCTGCCCGACCTCGACCTCCGGGGACGGGGGTGCGGCCAGAACACCGATCTCGGTCCGCACCTCCAAGCGACCGGGTTCAATGCCAGCCACCTTACCCTCAAAAAGGTTCACGCTTCCCAGGAAATCCGCGACAAACCGGGATCCCGGCCGCTCATAGACGTCGCGCGGCTCGCCCACCTGCGAGATCCGCCCAGCCCGCATGACCCCGATCCGCGTGGCGAGCGTCATCGCCTCCTCCTGATCGTGGGTCACAACGACAAA
>JBCCWM010000170.1:0-9000 GCA_039193505.1 Pseudomonadota bacterium
ACCTCGCGGACTTCCTCGACGCTTACAACTACGCGCACCGTCTCAAGAGGCCCTACGACTACATCTGCAAAATCTGGACGTCAGAGCCAGATCGATCCGTCGTCGATCCGATCCACCAGATGCCGGGACTGAACACCTAGGTAGCGACACCTGGCGTGACCTAGCCTCAACCGTGCGCCCGCCGGCTGTCGCATCTCCGTCTCTGCCAAACAACCTTGCGTCACAGGACACCGCTTGACCGTTTGCGACAAGGGCGCATGACGGGGAAAGTGCGCTCCGGGCTGCCGAAGCGACTGGCGCCCGCGAGAGCGCGGCGCGATGCCGGGTGCAGAAACCGGTGTTTGCGCAGACCGCAACCATGCGACATCCGCTGTCCGCGCCGCTGCAGTGTAGGTGCCAAAAGCTGGGCGTTCCGTGCCGAGGGGAGCGCGCCTTCGTCGTGCGAGACGTGGGCCCCTGGATCAGTCGGAACGGTATAATCCCAGGTGTCTCATGAACCGGCACCCGTGCTGACCAAGCCCGCATGTTTCGTCGCGGGACGGTCCTCGCGGGAATCGACCCAAGGTTTGAAGACGAGTGACGCGTTGCGTACGAGGTGCACATCGGTTTGATCGCACGCGTCAGCCTTTCGGCAGCCCTGATGTTTGAAAAAGGAGCTGTGGACGCGACTGCTGGCCGGGAGCTGTACCGGGGCCACGCCAATGCCCACGTCGCTCTTCGATCTGCAGATGTGATCATGGATCAGGTCAACGATCTATCGTCGAAACGTGCCCACACGACTGGCGTATAGCAGGGACGGCGGAGGCGGAGTTTTCTCATGCTAGGTGTGCGGCTGCGCCTCTCAGCTTACGTCCTGGAGCCAAGGGGTCGGCCGTCGACATCTCCGCTGCAGCTCACATGGGTGACGGCATCGGCGACGCTCCTGCCGTAGGCCACCCAAGGGCCACTGGCCCACGCCCACGTAAGAGCATGCCGCAATTCTCGGTCGGCGCTGAGAAGGACGATGTCGGGTCTCCACCAAAGTTGGGCTCGCCGCTCCGTCAGGAGACGGGGTTGGGACGCTGGCCTTCTGTGCAATGTGGAGCCCGAGCGACCAAGGCCGCCGGGCTGCCGAAGGTCCTGTCCGGTGGTGCACCTGTGCTGGTCCCCTAGGCGAAGGACCAATGGCGGACCACCATGCGGCGACGGCGACCGGCGCATTTGCCAATGGCTTCTGCAAGGATCGCACAACGCCTGACCGGTCGTTCCTCGCGGGTCGGCCGGTCACCGAAGGCGACGTTTCAGGTCGGGCACGATGCTCTGGACATCCATTATGTGAAAAGAGCCCCGATCGGTGCGGAGCAGCCGGTCAAGCACACCCGCAGCGCAAGTACGGCGTGTGGCCTGGTCAAGGCGCTCACCGCTGCACGCCAGGCCTTTGTCTTGGCGCTCATGGGGAGGGACGCCGAGGCTACGGACCCTCGAAGTAGTTTGTCACACAGATCATGTCGCGCAGGACATGACCTCCCACCGACGGAGCCGCATCGACATTCAAGCGCAGAGACACGTTTCCGGCGCTGCCGCTTTCATAGACAACGGAGGTGATTGCAGCCCGGACGGTGTCCTGGTCGCTGGTGGTCACGTGGCAGGGCCCGAGCACGTGAAACCGCGAGTCGGGCTTTACACGCTCCGACTGGACGGGGCTGAGGTGCAGCCGCCAGCCACCGCCCTCCGCAGGCTCGACATAGCCTGCGGCGCCGACGGTAAAGCACCGCTGCGCCGCGCGCTCGAACTCGACATGCTCGACATAGGGTGCGACGGTCACGGTGCGGCCGCTCGGCACGAGGGTGATGTCGGTCAGATCGACATAGTTCACGACATGGGTCTGGATCTCGAAGTGGAGTGCAAGATAGGCGTTCCGAGCGAAGGCGCTCGGGACGTCTCCGAGGTCGAACTCGAGATCGACACGCTGCCATGCAGCCTTGGTCAGCGGTTTTTGAACAAGCGGCTCGAACTCGACATATTTTCGCGCCTTCGGATTGTGCATCAGCCGGAGCCGAACGTCGAAATCGCCGCCAAAAGACGGGCGGATTAGAAACGACAGCTGAACTGTCCGCCGGCAGAGCCGCGAGAACTCAAAGCACCGCTGGGCGAGGTGAAAGTGCGCGTCGTCGGCGGCATTGTTCTGGATCCGCATGTAGCAGTCGGTGCCCGCTCGCGTGACGGCAGGCAAGGTCGGGTCGCGACGTTGCGAGACGATCACGTTCGGACAGGCCTTGGCCGTATACATCAGCCACTCGTTGGCCACGTACTGATAGGGGTGGATGCCTTCGAAGCGCTTGCCGAGCGTCCAGAACTCAAAGGCGGAGTTCGCGATCGCATTGGCCTTCACACCGGAGTGCGAGGACTGCTCGCGACGTTTGCTGTCGAGCTCCTGCAGACGGCGGAGGAGCTCGGTCGTCGGCACGATGCGGTTGTGCTCGATCAGATCGAGGGCCCGCTGCACATGGCCCTCGGCAACCAAGAGCTGCGCCACAACTTCGACCGCTGCGACGCCGTTCGGGTCGTGGTGCAGGCTTGCCAGATGCTCCTCAAGCGCCCGGTGCTTGCGGGTGCGGACGCCCTCGTCCTGCCAGTACGAGAACTCCGCCTCGATCGCGTGGTGAAACGCGTAGCGCAGGAGCGGTCGGAGCGTTGCGAGGTCGACCTCGACATGGCTCTCGAGGAGCGGACTGATGCCGCGCGCCTGGTTGACGATGTAGCGCTCAGGGTTGAGCTCGCGCATCATCCCCTCAGCCTCTTCGGACCGATACTCGAACAGGATCTCGGGGACGAGCTGCATCCGTGCACCGGCGAGATGCGCGCGCGTGAAGAACTCGTAGTCCTCCGCGCCGATCCCGTAGACCTCCGTGAAGCCCCCCAGATCCTCGAAGACCTCGCGCCGGACCAGCGCGTTGGCGTCGCCAAACGGGTTGCAAAGCGCTGCGAGGTGCAGCGACGGCCCGATCGGGAGGTAGACGTCAAATGGCTCGCGCTGGAGGCCCACGCGCCGAAACATGCGCGACACGCAGGTCAGGATGTCGGCGCCGCTTGCGACGGCGACCCGCACGAGGGTTTCAATCTCGTGGGGCAGCGCGAGGTTGTCGTCGTCCATAAACAAGAGGTACGCGCCCCGGGCCTCCCGGACGCCCGCATTGCGTGCGGCGCCAAGGTACCTGTTCGGCTGACGGAACACGCGCACCCGCGGATCGCCCATCGCCTCGATCAGCCCGACGAGGCGGTGATACTCCGCCGCCGTGCTGCCGTCATCCGTGACGACAATGTCGAGCGCTTCGTAGCTTTGGGCGCGCAGGCTCTCGATCGCATCGCGCGCCTGATCCGGGCGATTGTGATGGGTCAAAATGACCGAAACAAGCGGCGTGTCCGTCTCGGGGCGGACCGGGGCGGCGTTGTTGAGGGTCGTGATCGCGGCCACAGGGTCGGGGCGAAAACTGGCCGCCTCCAGATCGCGGAGGAGCGCGTCCCAGGCGTCCCCCGCCTCCAGGTGAATTGGATCGGGCGCCCCGACGAGGGCCCCGTCGGTCAAGCTCCGCGAGATCCGGCGCGCGAGAACCTCAGCATTGGGCTCAAAGAGGATCTCCGAGCGCTCCGCCTCGGCCGGAAGCGTCTGGAGCGCCCCACTCGCCGCCAAGAGGCAGGGCACGCCGAGCGACAGACATTCAAACCCGGTCAGGCCAAAGCTCTCGTCAAGCGACGGGATCACGGTCAGCGGGCGGTACTCGGTCAGGTATGTCAGCGCCTCCCGCTGGTTGAGCGCATTGAGCATCGACACGTCGACCGACCAGCGCGCTGCGGCCGCAACAACCGTGCTCGCCGCGTGGCGCCGACCATTGACGCAAAACGGGCCGAGAAAGGTCACGGCTTTGGGCAGCGCCAAGCCATTCTTGTGGAGGTAGCGGATCGCATCGAGGAAGGTGAAAAATCCCTTCCGGATCTCGAGCCGGCCGAAGAAGCAGACCTCGTCCACTTGCGTCCGCCGCCCCGCGGTCAGTCCGGTGTGGCTGAGCCCGATTGCCGGAAGCACGTTTGAGATGGCCCGCGTCTCGGCGGGAAGGGTCCAGCCCTGTTCACGGCACCAGTCGAGGATGTTGGTGCTCGGCGCGACGCAGAAATCCGAGTACTCCGCCTGCTGCCGCTCCATGTGATAGAGTTGCAGGTTCTCGAGGGTCTCGTCCGCCAAGTTCATCGGGCGCGCCCAGTCAGACGGGCCATGGATGACCGTGCCGATCAGCGTGTTGTGAAAATCCAGACCCAGTTGCCGTTCCAGAGCGCAATAGTAGCCCAGCCCCAAGTAGTCATGGAAAAAGATGACATCGAATTCTTGATCCCAGTCGCGCAGGTAGTTCAGGACGGCAAAGGCACGCTTTGGGATGTTGTCACGCGGATAGAACGTCTCGAACGTCGCGAGGACGAACCGGATCCCCCGTTTGGCGTAGTGATCGACCCAGGTCGGCGCATCGCTCGGGTCGAGGTCGGGGTGGACGTAGAGGATTGTGACATCGTGGGTCTTGGCGTGATGTTCGGCCTGTCCGGCCAGCGCAGTCGCAATCCCACCGCCCTTGTAGGGCCCGAGCACTTCAAGGGCGACGAAGAGTATTCTCATGCGAATTCAAGAATGTATCAAATCCGGGACTTGAGTTGGTTGGACCAGTCGTCGACGAAACGTGGCACATGTGGGATCGAGACCTCGCGACTCTGATGGACGGCACCAGGACGCCCGTCAAGAACCGAAGGCGGGCCGAGATGCCCGGTGCCGACACTCTAATCAGTCGTTTGTCAGCATGGAGGCAAACGTCGAGCCGTCGAGCCGCTTCGCAACCGCGTCATAGTTGGCGATGACATCGCGAAGATCGCGCGAGGTCTGCTTCTTCAGGGCTGAGACAAGATCGCCGTTCCATGTGACCCCGAGCGCGCCGAGGATGTCGTGCTTCTGCTGCTCCGCAACGATGGTCACCGCATCGGCTTCGACGAACAAACCCTCGTAGCTGATCTCCACCACAAACTGAAACCGCTGCGAGATGTCGCGGCGAAACCGCTCCATCTGCTGCGTGCGCCCCCGAATCCCGTCCATCAGGTCGTCCGGGTCGAGAGTGACTTGGATCGGGGGAGACACCTCGCTCGAGTGGATCTTGTCCTCCGTGATCAGCTTGTTTCGGAGCCGCGCTTCCATGATCCGGTGCGACACGATGGACCGCAGCACGTTCTCCCGCCGAAGGTGAATTGCGACATCGACAGTCTGCGACAGTGCGCGGAGCAGATCGGGGTTTGACCCCACGTCACTGTACTTGACGTCGATGCCCACGACGCTGTCGGGATGCGCATCCCTGAGGGACGCGAAATGCGCACGATACACCTTGGAGCGACCCGCCGGCAGGATCGCCCCAGGGTTCGCCTGCACGGCCTGAGCATAGTGCTGGTAGAATCCCCATTCGAAGAGGCTTGGGAAGTAAGCCTCGCCGTACATCTCGATCTCCGGACACGCGTTCAATGCGTCGCGCAACGCGGTCGTGCCGCTCCGCTTGGCTGCGACCATCACAAAGCTCTTCCTCATCACGTCTCCCTCCACCCGGGCGCGAGCGCGCACAGGTCGAGGCCTGTTTGTCAAGCGCGTGCCCTCAGCGGTCGACCGCCAGACGTTCGAACCGTTGAGCTTCGTCGACGCGGCCGGCTTTGGCGAGCCACCGCGAGAGCTTTTGGGTGGCCTCGCGAGGCAGGGCGGAGATATCCTCCGCGGTAAGGAAGGCGTCGATCGCGCCGGCACGATCCCCGGCATCGTTGCGAAGGTTCGCAATCCGGCGCCACGCTTCGCCCCGCCTCGGGTCGATCTCGATCCCGCGGAGGAGGAGTGCGACCGCCTCGTCCCGGCGTCCCTCTCGCTCGCGGACCGTCGCCGCCTGGGACAGGAAGTAGATCCAGTCGCCATGACGCATCGGCGTCGCCTTGAGCTGCAGCAAATCCGCATCGAGGAGCGCAGCGGCGGTGGCAACATCATGGACGCGGAGGAGGCCCGCATAGAGAGACGCGCTCAGCGTGCGGTCGAGACGCTCCGCCGCAGGACGCGCCGTATAGCGGGCACACGTCGCCGCAAGCACGGCGAGCTGGCGTTGAAGTTGCAAATAGAGTGTGACCGTCAAAACAGGGGAGCCCTCGGCGACCAGCGCCTCACGTGGCAGATCGAGCATCTGCTCGGCCACATCGAGAGACGTCAACGCGATGCTCGAGAGCTGCGCCTCAAGCGCCGGGAGCGCGGCCGCCACGCGCTGACACTCATCCAGCATCTCCAGGCTGAGAGTGACGTTCCCGGTGCGCTTGAGGGGGGCGTCGGGACCGCACGCGGCCGCAACGGCAAAGAACTCCCAGCGTCGTTTCTCGACGATTTCGCGATGTTCGAACACGAGAACGCTCTGTCCGCGACGGGCAGGCAAAAAGACGCGGGCCGGCATGACACTCCTCCGAGGGGCCGATTTGGCGTCACATATTCGCCAAACCGGTTCTGGCGGCAAGTCCGCCGACGGATGTGTCAGCGTTGCGACGCGCGGCTCATCTCCTCGCCGCTCAAGATCCCGTCCTTGTTGGCATCGATGCGCTGGAAGACCTGGGTGTACATGCCGCGGTCTCTCAGCATCGCGGCGCGCCCGAGATTGTCATCCGCATTGAGATCGATGAAGGCCTTGAACTCGGCCGCATCAAGCCCGCCATCCGCATCGAGATCGGCCTGTTGAAAGTTCTCCTGAACCAAAAGCTGATCCGAAGCAAGGCCAGGCGCCGCGACGAGGAGGGCGATGGCCAGGGCCGGGTGAACGAGAGGACGGGTCATTTGGGAGCTCCAATGGGTGAGTTGAGCCCCTCATACGCGCCGCGGTGCGCTGCCCGTCGGCCAAAAAAGCATCACCGGCCTCAGCCGGAAGGTCCGGATGGGCGAACCCGCCCATCCGGACTGGTCATCACCGGAAGAGCGACAAGATGTTCTGCGGCGCCTGGTTCGCAATCGAGAGCGACTGGATCGCAAGCTGCTGCTGCACCTGAAGCGCCTGCAGGCGGGCCGAGGCCTCTTCCATGTTGGCATCGACAAGCGCGCCGATCCCGGACTTCAGGCTGTCCGAAAGGGAGCTGATGAAGTCGTTCTGGATCTGCATTCGGGACTGGCTGGTGCCGAGATCGGCCGCAGCGCCGACAGCGGTCTCGATCAGATAGTCGATGGCGGCCGAGGCCGCGTCGGCCCCATTGGTGGTCGAAACGTCGATGTCGCCGAGGATCTCGAGGCCACCGCCGATGGTGCCGTCATCGGTCAGCGTGAAGTCACCCGCGGCGAGCGCACCGGTCACTGCGGTGTCATCGTTGTTGGTGACCGTGATCACGTTGCCGGAGGCCGAGAGAACCGTCTCACCGGCGCGTCCCTCGGATTCGAGCTGGAAGTTCGCCGCCGCCGACAGCGCCGCCGCAACGTCTGCGAGCGTGTCGCCATCACGCGCCACATACTGAACCGTTGCCGTCGACGTGTTGTTGGTCGTGTCGAAGGAGGAGAGATCCAGTTCGAACGACGCCTGCGCCGCAACCTCGGTCACGCCGGTGTTGAAGCCGAGCGTGTAGGTGCCGGTGCCGCCATTGGCAGCCGGGGTGCCCGCAGCGGTGACAGTGTAGTCGGTGGTCGCGGTTGCGCCGGCGGCACTGTCGGTCTGGCTCAAGTCTTGCTTCTGGACGTTGATGTCGGTTGTCGTGACCGCCCCGTTCTCATCTCGGTTGAGCGACGCCAGAACTTCAACCGTGCCCTCGCCGGCTGTGGTCGACGTGTTCGACAGGAGGTTCTGACCGTTGAACTGCGCCGCGCCCACGATGCTCGTGACCTGATCGCGGAGCGATGCGATTTCCGTCTGGATGGCGTCGGTGTCGGCGCCGGGCGCCTGCGCCAGCACAATCTGCTCTTTGATGTCGACCAGAAGCTCGTTCACACTCTCTGCTGCCGCACGGCCGACCGCGACGGTGGATTCGCCGAGCGACAACGAGGACGAGACCGCTTCGAAGCCCGCAACGTCGGCTTCCATGACCTGACTGATGGCCCAGAGCGACGCGTTGTCGGCGGCGGACGAAATCTCGAGTCCGGTGGAGATTTGGTTCTGAGTTTTCGAGAGATCGTTGTTGATCGATTTCAGGGTCTGCAGCGCAACCATCGCGCCATTGTTGGTCAGAATGCTGGACATGACATACGTCTCCAATTCCTAGCGGCGACGGTGCGTCGGCCGCGGTACAAGGGCCCTCCCGGGGCCAACTGATCTGTCCGTTCTGGGACGCGCCGACATGGGTTCGAGGCGCCCGGTGTCACACCCGTTTCCGGGGACGCAGCGCATCACGTCAGGCTCGAAGCCCGCGTCTTATGCCGGAGAGCGCCGGTCGAAGCCACCCCCAGCGAATCGCCTTCATGAAGAGAGAATAAAGCCAACCCGCACATTTGTTTGGAAAGTCAAAATATTAGTGCTGATTTGAGTGAATCAATTCTAAACACACACGCTGGTCTGTAACGAGACTAGATCGGAAGCCCATCTGATTGGATCGCGTGGGGGTCCCCTCGGGTGCGCGGTTTGCGTCGAGATGCCTGCCGGGGAAGGAGGCCGGCGGACGTGTCGAAAGCCCTCTCCCTCGATCTGCGCATCCGCGTCTTGAAGGCCGTGTTCGAGGGCGCCAGTCACCCTGAAGCCGCCGCGCGATTTGGCGTCGGCGCGGCGAGCGTGGGCCGGTGGCGCCGCCGCCGGGGGGACGTGCGCCGCGGCCCGCTCGGCGGCGACCGCCGATCAGCCCGCCTCGAGGCTCGGAGCGGTCTGATCCAGGCGACGCCGGACGCCACCGTGGAGGAGCTGCGCGCCGGGCCTGCCGAGCGCGGCCGCGCCTTCGCCCACGGCACGCTCCGGCGAGACGTTCGCCGGCATGGAATCCCGCGCCAAAAAAGACGGCGCCCGGTGAGCCATC